>NZ_MAOG01000108.1:0-132156 GCF_001884205.1 Bacillus sp. NH11B
CTGAACCTACTTCAGCTTGGCAACCTCCTGCAGCGCCGGAAATACAAGCATTATTCGCAACAACCATACCGAAAGCTCCTGCTGTAAATAAAAATTCAATCATTTCTTCGCGTGTCGGCTGTAATTTTTCTTGCAGTGCAAAAAGTACACCTGGCACTGTTCCAGCAGATCCTGCTGTTGGTGTTGCACAAATGATTCCCATCGCCGCATTTACTTCATTTGTTGCGACAGCTTTACTCACTGCGTCCAAAATCGTATCTCCAGATAAGCCTTTTCCACTCTGCATATACGCTTGGACTTTCACAGCATCCCCGCCAGTTAAACCAGTTGGTGATTTTACACCACGAATACCGCGTTCTACTGCTTGTTCCATCACGACTAAATTCTTTTCCATTCCAGCAATTACTTCTTCACGTGTGATACTTCTTGTTTCCATTTCACATTGAATCATAATTTCTGCGATTTTTACATTTTGCTCTTTAGCTTGCGCCACTAGTTCCGCTGCGTTCCGAAACATGGTGTGTCCCCCCTGCAATTAATCCATAATAGTTACTTGACAAATATTTTGTTGCCCATTTATTTCCGCGATTACTTCATCTGCTAATAATTCATCTGTTTCAATGACCATAAGCGCTCTTCTTCCTTTTTCTTTACGAGAAACACTCATTGTACTAATGTTAATCTCATGCTTAGCAAGAATTGAAGCTACAGCTGCGATAGCACCGAAGCGATCATTATTTACAATAAGTAGTGCTGGACTCGTGCCTGTTAATTGAAGATCGAATCCGTTTAATTCTACAACTTCAATTTTACCGCCACCAATTGAGCAAGCAACAACTTCAATTTCCTCTTCACCTTTATACAGACGAATTTTCGCTGTATTTGGATGCGGAGCATTTGCATCTTCTTCAATGAATTCCACTTCAATCCCGCGTTCTTTTGCAATATCTAACGCACTTGGAATACGTAAATCATCTGTTTCAAATCCTAGTATTCCACCGATTAGCGCTACATCCGTACCGTGACCACGGTATGTTTTTGCAAATGAACCATATAATGAAATGCTAACTCTCTCTGGCTCATGCCGAAACAACTGACGAGCAACTTGCCCCATTCTTGCCGCGCCTGCTGTATGTGAACTTGATGGGCCGATCATAACTGGACCAATAATATCAAACACTGAGCGATACTTCATCATAACTCCCCCTAAACCTCTATGAAAAAATTATTTTCTACTATTCTATTAAGCTACCGAAACGGTTGCTTTTCCAGTCGTACCACAAATTTGTTCCGTTGTACGAATTGGATAGTTTTTGAATAACAATGAACCAATGTATCTTGAAATAATACCAGTTATAATAATAAATACGAAACTTAGCATTACCTTCATTTAAAAATAATATAAGATAATCCACAATAAAGTCTGGTAGCAATCCAAAGTTTAACACAGAACCCCTTACAAGCATAGCATAAACAAGTGAAACTCCCATTGCTTTCATACCTTTTGGTGCTTTAAAGCTAAAGAGTGAAAAAAGACTTAGTACAAATAATAGTAATATCCTTTTATAATCTCTATGTTGCTCTCTCTCTGCTTAGTCAACTTCACTTGTTACGACAAATGGCTAAAACGCATGTAGCCTACAATAAATTATAATCTGCCCTCATTATAGCTTGTTTTTAATAAAACGCTTACTTTTAATGAATTTTAAAAGTTCTGAATAAAAATCTTTTTTTGCTATTTGTACCACTCGTAAGTCGTCTGACTTATATAACAGTTTTTCTAGATAATCGGTATTATGTATTTTCATCCTATATCTTCACTTCTTTAAAACTTTCTGTGTCATCCAATATAAACATAAAATTATAACAGTTTTATTTTAAAATTTTTTTAGAAATAAAAAATGGCAACCTTTCGTCACCATTTTTTCACAACATTATTATCTTTCTACTGGAAATGATTTTAAATCCGTAGCTATTTCTGTATTAGAAAATAGCTCTCTTGCCTCTTTCAATAATTCCTTATATGTATCTCCTTGATAACGAGAACTAATATGAGTCAATATTAATCGTTTTGCATTTGCCTGAAGTGCAATACTCGCAGCTTGCTTAGATGTGGAATGAAAATAGTCATACGCTTGTTGTTCATCTTCTGCCGCAAAAGTTGCTTCATGAACAAGTACGTCTGCGCCTTGTGCCAGCTCTCTACTCGCTTCACAGTATCTTGTATCACCTAAAATGGTAATAATTCTTCCCTTTTGAGGTGGACCGATAAAATCTTTTCCATTTAGTATCGTACCATTTTCTAACTCAACTACTTCTCCATCTTTTAAACGTTTAAAGAGTGGACCGGGTTTCACACCCATCTCCAGCAATTTATCGACTAAAAGAGCACCTTGTATATCCTTCTCTACAATACGATATCCAAAACATTCAATACCATGTGACAATCTTTTCGTTTCCACATAAAATTCATTATCTTCAAACACAGTACCTTCTTCTGTTATCTCAACAATTTCAAGTGGATATTTTACATGTGTCGTACTTACTGATAATGCTACTTCAATAAATTGTTTAATTCCTTTTGGCCCGTATACTGTTAACGGTGTTGTTCCACCTTGAAACGAACGGCTTCCTAATAAACCTGGCAATCCAAAAATATGATCGCCATGTAAATGCGTAATAAATATTTTTTCAATGCGTCTTGGGCGCACAGATGTATGTAAAATTTGATGCTGAGTCGCTTCACCACAGTCAAATAACCAAGTCTGTCCTCGTTCTTCTAACAATTGCAAAGCAATTGCCGAAACGTTCCTTCCTTTCGAAGGAACACCTGCACCAGTTCCTAAAAATACAAATTCCACTTTCTTTCCTCCAGCTCTTTATATAATCTATCTCTCATCTTACGGAATGTTATTTCAAATGGCAAATTGAATTTGCATAACCAATCATCTAGACAACTATATAACACGAATATTATAAATAAAAAATTTAACAATTGTTCGTGTTTTGTAGTAGAATAATACTATCACATTTCAAGGGAGCGTTTTATTATGAAAGAAGTATTTCGTTTACAAACTGATTTTTCATCTTCATTTGATCGCTGGGTAAGTTCTTTCGTTTCTGATCACCCAGCACAACTAGAGTGGACGACTTTAAAAGAATTAATTCATGAATATACAACATCTCATACAAATGAGACGTTACCAACATATATTTCTTCAGCTTTAACATATTACGCACAACGCGTTTCAACGACAAATAGTTCAGAAATTGTCATTTTTGAAAATGCTACAATTTCATAATCTATAATAAAAAGCACTGTAATCAGTGCTTTTTATTTATGTTCATTAAAGTATTTATTTTCCCACCTTATTTCAAAAAAACTCCTCTTATTTCCTACTATATAGCCATCATAAATCTATTTAATTTTTCAAAAAAAAGATATTGACACTACAAATTTACAGTGCTAACATTCAACATGTAATTGAATATGGTCTCTGTTAGGTGAGGCTCCTGTATAGAGAAACGCTGCTGCCCAAAAATGTCGAGAGACGCCAATGGGTCAACAGGAAAGGTCGGAATGAAGGCCTTTTTTAACGTAGCTGGTTTCAGTACCTATGCTATACAGTGCTAAAACTCAACGAGGGAGAGGTGCGTATGTTTTGTCATACACAAAAACTGTTTTTATCTATGTTTACTAACAGTCTTTGTTGTTGACTCTTTTTGACTACGAATTCAGACCTTTACTCGTTGTGAGTAAAGGTCTTTTTATGTCTTTATGCACCTTACTATGAAACAAACATAGCATATTCAGAAACTACTAATTGTACGGAGGTGAGGAACAGTGACAAGTGATGATTCGGCCCAGATACCCATATGTTTTACGTTAATTTTTCACCATGTAGGTAGGAAAGAAACTGTTCCTCCCAATTTTAAATAGTCGAGTAACAGATTGTTTCCTCCTTCATGAAAAAGGAGGAACTACCAATGTTAAATTTAAACAGACAAGAAACGAAGCATGCTTACAATCGAGATAGCATGCAAACAAATAACAAAGTATTAGTGGAAGTTGCAACACAAGATATAAACTCTGCATTAAAACTTCTAGAAACAACAGAAAATGGACTCTCGAAACAAGAAGCGTCTCGTAGACTTTCTTTATATGGTCCGAACGAAATTGCTCATAATAAATCATTGCCGTGGTACATTCAATTTCTGCTGGCATTTAAAAATCCATTTATTTTTGTTTTATTAGCTCTTGGAGCACTCTCTTTTTTCACAGATGACATACAAGGAACAATTGTCGTATCTGTAATGGTACTGCTAAGTTCAACGATTCGCTTTTCACAAGAATTCCGCTCTCAAAAAGCCGCAGATAAGTTAAAGGCTATGGTTCGAACAACCGCGAGCGTCTTTAGAATAGATGGATTTGTACACGAAACAAAAAACGTAACGAATTTAAATCGAAATTATACAATAGAAATTCCAATTGAAGAACTTGTACCTGGCGATATTATTTCACTTTCAGCCGGTGACATCGTTCCAGCTGATGTGCGTATTTTATCAGCTAAAGATTTATTTGTTAATCAGTCTTCATTAACCGGGGAAGCACTTCCTGTAGAAAAATACGAAAACTGCTACCATACAGAAAATAAGCATATGTTACCGAAAAATATGAAAAAAAATTTCAATCCACTCGATATGGAAAACCTGTGCTTTATGGGTACGAATATTGTAAGCGGTAGCGCAAAAGCTGTTGTCGTTTCAACAAGTACCGATACGTATTTCGGCTCTTTAGCGAATAAAGTAATTGGAAAGCGCATAGAAACAAGCTTTGATAAAGGTGTAAACAAAGTAAGCTGGCTCTTAATTACATTCATGCTTATTATGGCCCCCATTGTCCTTCTTATTAATGGATTCACAAAAGGTGATTGGCAAGAAGCTTTCTTCTTCGCTATCGCTATTGCAGTTGGTCTTACACCTGAAATGTTACCAATGATTGTAACTGCTAATTTAGCTAAAGGTGCTGTTAACATGTCTAAGCAAAAAGTTATTGTAAAACAGCTAAATTCTATTCAAAACTTAGGTGCGATGAACATTCTTTGTACAGATAAAACTGGAACTTTAACAGAAGATAAAGTTGTCCTAGTTCGTCATTTAGATCCTAACGGAAATGAATGTGATCGTGTATTACACTTTGCCTATTTAAATAGCTTCTATCAAACGGGATTGAAAAATTTAATAGATAAAGCTGTTATTGAGCATACAGAAGAAAAACAAAAGTTCGACCCTTCAACGTTTCAAAAACTAGATGAGATTCCATTTGATTTTGCTCGCCGTCGCATGTCCGTCATCGTCAAAGATATCTCAGGTGAACATACAATGGTTTGTAAAGGTGCCGTAGAAGAAATTTTATCAATTTGTAATTACACTGAATCGAATGGACAGATTGTTCAACTTACCGAGGAAATACGTTCAAATGTCAAACAACTAAGCGAGAAATTGAATGGCGAAGGTATGCGTGTGATTGCTGTAGCCTATAAAAAAGATAGAAAACTAAATGATAAAGAGTACGCGGTAAAAGATGAAACTAATATGATTCTCGCTGGATACATTGGCTTTTTAGATCCACCGAAACCATCTGCAGCTGCTGCTATTCAAGCATTACAGAAACATGGTGTACAAGTAAAAATTTTAACTGGTGATAATGAAATTGTTACAAAAAAAGTTTGTAAAGAAGTGGGATTAAATATAGGAGAGCCTATCCTTGGCTACGAGATCGATCCTTTACCAGATAAAGCATTAGCAAAACTAGCCGAAGAAACAACAGTGTTCGCAAAACTAAATCCAATGCAAAAATCTCGCATTATTCGTGTCCTACAAGGGAACGGTCATACAGTAGGTTATATGGGGGATGGTATTAATGATGCCGTAGCACTACGTGATGCTGACGTTGGAATATCTGTTGATACTGCAACCGATATCGCAAAAGAGTCTTCCGATATTATTCTGCTTGAAAAAAGTTTAACTATATTAGAAGCTGGTATTTTAGAAGGACGCACTACGTTCGGAAATATTTTAAAATATATTAAAATGACGGCTAGCTCAAACTTTGGAAATGTATTTAGTGTGTTAGTAGCGAGTGCTTTCATTCCCTTTTTACCGATGCTTGCCATTCACCTTTTAATTCAAAACTTGCTTTATGATATTTCACAGCTGTCTATTCCATGGGACAAAATGGATAAAGAGTTTTTAGAAAAACCGAGAAAATGGGATACTGCAAACTTACGGAACTTCATTATTTGCATCGGTCCAATTAGTTCCATATTTGATATTATCACATACGTAATCATGTGGAATGTCTTCGGTGCAAATACACCTAGCGAACAATCGCTATTCCAATCCGGTTGGTTTGTCGTTGGGTTACTAACTCAAACATTAATTGTCCACATGATTAGAACACAGAAAATTCCGTTCATCCAAAGTACTGCATCAATACCAGTTCTCTTATTAACCGCTTGTATTATGGCAATGGGAATTTATATTCCGTTCTCACCACTTGGTGCAGCAGTTGGTTTACAAGCATTACCACTAAGCTACTTCCCGTGGCTAATAGGAATATTATTAGGTTATGCTTTCTTAACACAATTTCTGAAAAGAGTTTATATTAAAAAGTTTCATAGCTGGTTGTAAAAATAAGAATGAGTGGGTACTCCCCACTCATTCTAAAAAACATAACACGTACTTATATGTATGGAGGTGACCATGATGGTATGGTATGACATTGTATTAAGATTATTAATAGCAATCATTGTAGGAGCTTGCATCGGAATGGAAAGACATTGGAGACATCGAATGGCTGGTTTGCGGACAAATGCTCTCGTATCACTTGGTGCCTGTATATTTGTTTTATTGTCCGTCATGCTTGATCATGATGCTAGCCCATCACGTATCGCTGCCCAAGTTGTTAGTGGGATTGGCTTTTTAGGAGGCGGCGTTATTATCCGCGACGGTTTTAGTATTAGAGGACTAAATACTGCGGCTACTTTATGGTGCGCAGCTGCTGTTGGCACTCTTACAGGGGCTGGCTTCCTTCTTGCAGCTATATTAGGTGCAGCCGGCGTTTTACTAGCAAATATACTACTTCGCCCAATCGCTCTCTTTATGAATAAAAAATCAAAAGAAGAATCACCTGAACAAACAAACTACTTCCTTTCTCTTACTTGTTCAGAAGAAAATGAAGCACATATTCGTTTTTTACTTATGCATATGGTAAGTACAGAAGGTCTCGGTTTAAAAGAGTTATATAGTGAAGATGTAGATTCTAATCAAAAAGTCTGTATACAGGCTACATTACATTGCAAGACAAATGCGGCTATCTTAATTGAAAAAATAGTAAGTAGAATGTTATTAGAATCTGGCGTTACTGCTGCTGGGTGGAAGACTTCTTTAGATTTAGAAGCGAGTTAAATATGAAAGGTGCCATGATATTTACTGCTTCATGACACCTTCTACATAAACTTATTTTCTAACTTTTGTTGAAACGACTTCTCTTGCTTACGTAGTAGTTGACTACCTCTCTGTAAAAGCGATGTTCCATACTTATCATTAATTTGATCAATGACAGCAAGTAGCGGTTCTTTTTTCGCATCCTCTTCAAATGAAAACAAATCTAATTGTTTCACCGATTCTGTCTTCCACTCTATTTCAGTAGCTGTAACACCTAGTAAACGAACGGAATCACCGTCCCAATGTTGCTTCCATAAACGGGATGCTGCTTGAAAAATATCGCATTCTTCCCAAATCGCATTTTTCAATTGCTTACTCCGTGTTACTGTTCGCCTATCATGGTATTTAATCATAATTTGTATATTATAGCTGACAAGGGTTCGCTTTTGTAACCTTTTACTCACTGACTTTGATAAACGTTCTAACATATCAAGTAATTCTTTCTCTTCATCCATATCCTTTGAAAAGGTCATCGAATTACCGACACTTTTATGCTGTCCCATTTGACTCGGATCAACTTCCCTATCATCCATACCTTTTGCACGTCTTTGTAAATCAACACCGTGCTTTCCAATTTTAGCGCGAATGATATGCTCGTCTCCCTTTGCCAATTGTTCAATTGTCTGTATATGAATATCATTTAATTTTTCAGCTGTTTTCTCTCCGATTCCATGCATCTCTGCAACTGATCGTGGCCAAATAATTTCTGGAATATCACGTTTTCGAAGCACAGTAATACCAAGTGGTTTTTTCATATCTGAAGCGGTCTTTGCTAGAAAAAGATTTGGAGCAATTCCAATACTACACGGAAGCTGTAACTCTGTTAATAACGCCCCTTGAATCATCTTTGCTATTTCAAGAGGCGAACCGAGTGCATAGCAATCTGTAATATCTAAATACCCTTCATCTATAGAAACTGGTTGTATCTTTTCTGTAAAACGGGAAAGAATTTGAAACATTTGAAATGAGGCTTCGCGATATAATGTAAAATTAGGACGCCTCACAACTAATTGCGGGCATAATCGCTTTGCTTCCCAAAGGGGCATCGTCGTACGTATCCCATATGCTCTCGCTTCATAACTACATGTTATGATAATCCCTTTTCTCTCTTTTTCATTCCCGGCAATCGCTAATGGCTTTCCTTGTAATGATGGGTCATGAGCAATTTCGACAGATGCGAAAAAACAATTCATATCTACATGTAAAATAACACGACCATTTTTCGGATACATTTCTCGCATACTACTCACCCCTTGAAGAACATTTGTTCCTTCATTATATCAAATTTCTTTACACGTTATAATAATTATTGGCTTTTCTCTATCTATTTTTTGTTATACTGTACGTAACAAATGGATATTATTGTAAAGGAGATGAATCGTTATGAAACAACATAATAAACTCAATTATGTATTTATTATTATTATAGTAATCCTTGCGATTAATTATTTGTTACTTCCCCTTTTTAACATTAACATTTACGTTTTAGGAATCTTCTCTCATTTCATACGTTTTATAACAACTTATGTACTTCCGTGGGTCTTCTTATATTGGCTTATCCGCCTTGTGAAAGCAATTGAATCAAAATAAAAAAAGACGTGTAAACCATAATTGGTTCACACGTCTTTTTTTATTACTTACTTCGCTACTTCTTCAATAATAGCTACAACTAATTCTGCTGTTTTCGCTAATTCTTCAACAGGAATTTTTTCATTTGTTGTATGAATTTCTTCATAACCAACTGCTAAGTTAACTGTTGGGATACCGTGTCCTGCGATTACGTTCGCATCACTTCCGCCACCACTTTGGTGAAGAGAAGGTGTACGGCCAATGTTTTCAGCAGCGCGTTTCGCAACTTCTACAACGTGATCTCCATCAGCAAACTTAAAACCTGGGTACATAACATTTACTTCAACGTCTGCATGACCACCCATTTCTTTTGCAGTTGTTTCAAATGCTTCTTTCATTTTTGCAACTTGCGCTTCCATTTTCCCATTGATTAAAGAACGAGCTTCCGCAAAAATTTGAACATGATCGCAAACGATATTTGTTTGTGTGCCACCTTCAAAACGCCCAATATTTGCAGTTGTTTCAGAATCGATACGACCAAGTGGCATCTTTGCAATTGCTTTTGCTGCGATAGTAATTGCAGATACACCCTTTTCTGGTGCTACGCCAGCGTGCGCTGTTTTCCCACGAATAATCGCATTCACTTTCGCTTGTGTTGGCGCTGCAACTACGATTTCACCAACTTTTCCATCGCTATCTAATGCATAACCATATTTTGCTGTAATGCGCTCGCGATCCAACGCTTTTGCACCAACAAGACCAGATTCTTCTCCAACTGTAATAATAAACTCAATTTTACCATGAGGGATGTTTTTCTCTTTTAAAACACGAATTGCTTCAAACATAGATGCTAAACCAGCTTTATCATCCGCTCCTAAAATAGTAGTCCCATCTGATACGATATATCCATCTTTAATAGAAGGCTTAATTCCATTACCAGGAACTACTGTATCCATATGAGAAGTGAAATAAATTGTATCAACACCGTCTTTTGTTGCTGGTAAAGTACAAATTAAGTTACCTGCACCATGACCAGTCACGCCCATCGTGTCATCCTCAAATACTTCTACACCTAAAGCAGTAAATTTCTCTGTTAACACTTTGCAAATTTCTGCTTCAAATTTTGTTTCAGAATCTACTTGTACTAACTCCATGAATTCATTTACTAAACGTTCTTGATTAATCATAAGACTGCGCCTCCTGCACTACCATTATGTATGTAACAATATTAATTATAACAGAATTTCGCAAAAGTTTCGAAATACAAGACAAAAAACAGATGGTTCACACATCTAGATACCCATCTGCTTTCTATTACTCGTTTAACAACACCCAGCGCATATGATCTTCCCAAACACCATTAACCATTAGCATTTTTCGAGATACACCTTCATATTGAAATCCTATTTTCGTCACTACTTGTATAGATGCTAAATTACGCGGCATGATCGGTGCTTCTATACGATGTAAATGAAATTCTTTAAAGGTAACTTGAATTGCTTTTCTAAGCGCTTCTGTTGTATAACCTTTATTCAATTCTTCCTTATCTAATTTATAGCTAAGTATACAAGATTGATAAATTCCGCGAACAATTAGATTAAATGAAATACATCCAATAATTTTTGTATCATCACCCTTTTTAAAAATCCACAGTCTGATAATTTTACCTTCCGCGAACTCTTTTCTATCCTTTTGTAACTTTTTCTTTTGATAATCTAACGTGAAAAAATCCTCTGGTCTATATTCTTCCCACGCTTTTAAAAACTCACGATTTTTGTCGTAATATTGAAGAACTTTTTCCGCATACGACTCATCAATTTCTCTTAAATGTAAACGCTCTGTTTCGTATATTTTCATCATCGTATCTCCATTCTTCATGCTTGCATAACAAAAACTAATAATCTACCTTTTAACATATTCTCTACGTATGCTCAAATTTCCTGTAATATTTTGCACCCCCTTCCCGAATTTTGTCCTTTCTCTCCCCTTGTCCATAATTTCATTTCTCGTTACAATGAAATTGTACTGATTTGCAAGGAGGTTTAACTATGCATAAAAAAGCTCAAAAAATTATGGTTTATATAATGCTAATTTCTATGCTTGTAACAACATTACTTACTGGCGCAAGTATGTTTTGGTAAAAAGGACGATTCACTCGTCCTTTTTTTTACTGCTTACACATACAAAATAGACCATCTCGAAATCGAGATAGTCTATCTTGTATTGAACATTTTATTTTATATATAGTACAACTGCTACAATGCTAAAGGAAAAAGCCATTACAAGCGCTATTACAAAGCTTGTATATTGTTTCTGCTGAAATGCCCCAATAACAAAAGTAAGATTGAGTAATGCCATAAATACAATCGCTACAACGTAAGAACATATATTAAAAGTTGCCAATATGAATGTAATAACAAATAGAAAACCCACAAAAAACTGCATATAAGAAATTTTCGGATTCAAGTACATATAAGCAACCCCTTTATCTATTTTTACCTCGATTGGTGTGGGCTAATAATCAGCGGGTAATAACCTCCCACTGATTAAAGTTTCACTTTATCTTTCTATATTTTCATTAACGCATGGTTATGTACACATGTCAAGACAACTTATAATAAAAGAAAAAGCCAACTTTTGTGTCGACTTTTTCATATGCAATGGCACCTTTTTCTTTTGCCAATTGCTGAAATGATTTTTTCGATTTCACAATCCATACTTTCGTTCCAATCGGAATACGATCAAATAAATATTCCACATCGTTTTTCTTCATTCTTATACATCCTTGTGAAATATACTTTCCAATTGAACTAGGTTGGTTTGTTCCATGTATTCCATATTTACTCCCATCAGTTCCTCTTGCATTAAATCCAATCCACCTTGATCCAAGTGGATTTTTTGGTGATCCACCTGGAATATCCTTTGCAATATAGTACGGATCCTTCGCCTTCATTACAATATCAAAAGTTCCTTCTGGGGTTAATTCATTCGTTTTTCCTGTCGCTACTGGAAAAACCTTTTGGATTTTCCCATCGTCAATATAAGCTAACTTATTCGTCGCTTTATTTACAATAATAAAAGGATCTCCGGTACGCGGATTATCACCAAGAGGCCAGATCGGTGATAAAGAAAGACATAATATGAAAGAGAGAAGATACGGCATATGTAATTCCTACCTTCTATATAAGTTCTTTTATATTATCCTTTCCCTTAAAGCGACTTTTAATGAGTAAATATTGCTCCATTTCATACACAAGTTGAACAAGTTTCGCACGTATCTCAAATTCTTCACGTGTAACTGGCAATGGCATGTCTCTAAATAATTCTCGCATTTCTTGAAGCTGTCTTAAGGAAATAACCCCAGTACTCTCCGGGCTAATGGCATTTCCAATGTTTTCAACCACATCCGCAATCATGTCAGCTTGTTCATATGTCCATGATAAAGAAGCTGCTAATGGTATCATCCGCTCTAAAATTTCGAACTGTTGCATGCGCATATTAAAATAACGATAGTAATAGCCATCTTCTCGCATAAATGCATTCTCAAGTTTCTTAAACGATAAATCCCTTGCTTCATTTAGCATATTTTCAGTTTCAATAAGTTCTGCCCCGCTCCAACTACTTTCTCTGTTTCGTAAATACACGACCATTTCAAACAAAATTGTTTTAAAATTACTTTCTATTTTATCCTGATACTCTTTTAGCTTATTTTCACTACTTGGCATATACATATTCACTAATAAAGCCACGCTAATCCCTATCGTTAATATCGCAATTTCATTTCCAACAATAAGCCATGTAATTTGTTTCAATGAATATAAATGCATCACAATAACTGAACTCGTGACAATACCTTCTTGAATTTTAAGCATAACTGCAGTCGGAATAAATGTAAGTAATAATATGCTAATTGCAAGTGGTGTATATCCAATTGTTTCAAAAATACAAAACGCGAATACCATTGATAATACACAAGCTAAAAAACGATGTAACGACACTTGAAGTGATTTACGTTTCGTATTTTGTACGCATAATATAACTAAAATACCCGCTGAACTATAAAATTCTAACCCTAATAACTGAGCAATAAAAACTGCGGCGCCTGTCCCTATTGCTGTTTTTACTGTACGGTATCCAATTCTGAACATAGCATTGCTCCTATATGTATAAACGTATTTACAGTTAGTATAAAAAAAGGATGACACAATGTCATCCTTTTCTACTTATTATTCACGTAACCTTGACATATTACAATATTTTTTGTAAAAATTGTTGCGCACGCTCACTTTTCGGTGCTGCAAAAAATTCTGCTGGCGCACTATCTTCTACAAGCTTTCCACCATCTAAAAAGAGAACGCGGTCTGCTACTTCTTTTGCAAATCCCATTTCATGTGTAACGATTGCCATTGTCATTCCTGTCGTAACTAATGATTTCATAACTTCTAACACTTCTTTCACCATTTCTGGATCTAGCGCAGAGGTCGGTTCATCAAATAACATAACTTCCGGTTCCATCGCTAGTGCCCTCGCAATTGCTACACGTTGCTTTTGTCCTCCTGAAAGACGATTGGGATATGCATCTTTCTTATCTAATAACCCTACTTTTTCTAAAAGTTTCTCAGCTTTTTTTTCAGCCTCTTGCTTCGTCACTCCTTTTACATTGATAGGGGCATAAGTAATATTTTCTAATACAGTCATATGAGGGAATAGGTGAAAATGTTGAAATACCATTCCGACATTTTCACGAACGTGCATAATATTCGTTTTCGGATTCGTTACTTCTTCCGTTCCAATCCAAATGTGACCATCTGTCGGCGCTTCTAATACATTCATACAGCGTAAAAATGTTGATTTTCCAGATCCAGACGGTCCGATAATTGCAACAACTTCTCCTTTTTCAATTGTTGTTGTAATTCCTTTTAATACTTCATTTTTTCCAAATGATTTATGAAGGTTGTCAATTTTAATCACTTTTCTTCATTCTCCCTTCAATTGCCTTCCCGACTAATGTAAGAATAATTACTAATATATAATAAATAAGTCCAACAAACAGTAATGGTTCAAGATATTTAAATGTTTCACCGCCTACAATATAAGCACGGCGCATTAAATCTGTTGCTCCAATTACAGTTACTACAGCCGATTCTTTCGTAAGAGTTGCAAACTCATTTACAAGTGCTGGTAATATATTTTTTAAAGCTTGAGGAAAAATAATATTTCTCATCATTTTCCCGTAAGGAATCCCTAAAGCCATCGCTGCTTCTGTTTGTCCTTTATCGACCGCTTGAATGCCGGCACGAATTACTTCTGACATATATGCACCTGAATTTAAGCTAAATGCAAGTACAGCTGCTAAAAAGGCTGGTATCTCATATCCAATCATTTGCGGAACACCGAAATAAATAATCATTAATTGCAATACAAGTGGTGTACCACGAAATATTGAAGTATATATATCTGCTGCAATATTTAATGCTCGTATTCTAGCAATTTTACAAAGTGCTAATAACGTCCCTAAAATAAATCCCGCTAAAGCTGATGCGGCTACAATTTTCAATGTAACTTCTAAGCCCTTTAATATATATGGTATTGAAGGCGTAATTGCCGAAAAATCTAGATTCATCCTTTTCATTCCCCTCACAGAAAGGTGAAGGCAGCTTATTTTCCGCTGCCAAACCATTTCTTCACTAATTTATCCATTTCTCCATTTTCTTGCATTTTCTTAATTACTTTATTAAATTCTTCTGTTTTATCACTGTTTTTCGGAAGGGCAATTGCTGCACCTACTTCTTCTGGTGCTTCTTGAATTTCAACCCCTTGTAATTCTTTCATTTTTTCTAAATAATTTTTTGCAACTGTGTCTTCTATAATTGCAGCGTCAAAACGACCAGCTTTAATTTCTTGTACGATTTCTGGTATACGGTCACGTCCCTCAGCTTTGAAATCGACTTGTTTCTGAAATTCTTTTGCCTTTTCTTCTTGAATTGATCCTGTTTGTACCCCTACTGTTTTACCTTTTAAATCTTCTAATGATTTAATATTAGAGCCCTTTTTTGAAACAATCATATTTTTAGCAACAAAATAAATATCTGTGAAATCAGCATTGTTTTTACGCTCTGCAGTTGGTGTCATACCTGCCATAACGAAATCAACTTTTCCTGAGCTAAGAGATGCTAATAAACCGCCAAAATCCATGTCTTTCACTTTCACTTCATATCCAAGTTCTTTTCCGATATATTTGGCAATATCAACATCAAAACCGATAATTTCATCACTTTTTGAAGCTTCCACGTATTCATACGGTTTATAGTCTGCTGAAGTCCCCATAACGAGTACTTTTTTATTTTTGGCATCCGTCTTTTCTTCCCCATTACTACAAGCACTGAACATACTTACAATTAAAATAAGTGCAAATGATATTGATAATAACTTCTTCATCTTTCTTCCCCCTAATAATGTATATTTAAAAGTTTAATAGTATATTTATTCTTTGTTTGTATTGTATCAGTACTTTTATTTTTATGCAACATTTAAAATAAAAATAAACACAAAAACATTATTAAGTTCGTTTTATATGCATAAAAACATGCATAAAATAACATCCCTATGCATGTCTAATCATTATAAAAACTAAATAAAATAGCGGTACGTCCACTTGTTCGTGAACGTACCGCTTTTTCTCTTCCTTATAGTTCTTCGCAATTGTCTTCGAAGTAAGATTGTAGTTTTGCAATTACTTGCATTGGTTCATGACCTTCAATTTCATGACGTTCTACCATCGTTACAATTTTTCCATCTTTCAATAAAGCAAATGATGGAGATGAAGGTGGATACCCTTCAAAATATTCACGAGCTCTTGCTGTTGCTTCTTTATCTTGCCCCGCAAATACCGTTACAAGGTGGTTAGGACGTTTATCATAATGTACGGAATGTGCAGCAGCAGGGCGAGCAATGCCACCTGCACAGCCACATACAGAGTTTACCATTACAAGTGTTGTACCATTTCTTTTAAATGCTTCTTCAACTGCTTCTGGTGTCGTCAATTCTGTATATCCTGCAGATACAATCTCCTCACGTGCTTGACGGACAACATCATTCATAAAAAAGTTAAAGTTAATCAATCTTTTCCCTCCTCTAATTCTACCTATTTGTATCTTACCAGTTAATGTTTAGAGAATACAAGTAAGTTTACTTGTATTTCAGCATAGAAAAGGTGTTAGAGCTCTTGCTCTAACACCTTTTCTTAATGACCTCGATGTTTTTGCTTTGCCTTTTGTACTTTTATTAAACGTCTTCTTTGCTTTTCAGCTTCTCGTTTCTCTTTAGAGTGCACTCGCTTTTCTTGTTTATGCAACTCGTAAGATAAACTAATTGCCTCCTGCGCCTTTGTAAAACGTTTTACAGTTACTTCTTTTGTTGCTTGTCGCATGATACGCTTTATACTTTTTGGACGCTGTTTTTCTTTAACTTCCACACCACATCTTGCAAAGTGCTGAAAATATGCTAACAGTGGACCATTTACAAATATAAGCACTTCTTCGTCTGACGGTTCCGTTCCAAAAGTATACCTCGCACCATACAATTTACCTTTTTCTTTACATGTAATAATTCCTACAAAAAATTGACCATCATGATATACTGTCAACTCCATCGACAGCCCCTCCTAAAAAATATTAGAAATACTGGACATCCCGGAGGGGGAAGGTTACTGACATGAAATCATGCGTCTGGACTACCAACTAGAACTGTGTTTTTGTATTTCTTCTACTATTGTATCTTACTTTTCCATAATTTTCATATATTCCACAATCATTTTTTTATGCGATCCTACAATATAGTCGGGTAGTTCTGTTACTGGGAAGAATTTAAGCTGAACCGCTTCTTCTTTATTCATAACAAAGTTACCTTCATATTCATCGGTATAATAAGCTGTCGTTACGGATTGAAATTCATCACCGTTTGCTAATTTTGTAAAATAGTTCGCTCCAGAAAATACATTGATTAATCGAAGGTTCTTTACTTCTATTCCTGTCTCTTCGTATACTTCACGGTAAGCTGTTTCCTCTGGTGATTCACCAAGCTCCATTAACCCGCCAGGCAGCCCCCATTTTCCGTAAGGCTCTGTTCTTTGCTGTAATAATACATATCCGCTTTCATTTATAACGAGTACAACAGCACCAACTAAAATTAAAGGGCGATGACCAACTATTTTTCGTAATTCTTCTACATATCCCATCGTATCCCTCCTTTTTCGTTGTCCACACTATTGTATCATATGTATGAAACGACAAAATGCGTATATTTTTCATTTTTTTAACAAAATATTTATTTTATATGCTTCATCTACCGTAGCTAACATAATGGACTCAATTTCTACATTCTTCTCTAAACGTTCTTTCGCCCACTCTTCTGTTTTTCCTAATAAAGCAAGAACATCTTGCTGAACCCTCCCATCCTTTACTAATACAAAAGAAACTGGAGATTTTTTTCCCGCCACTTTAAGATCAAGCCGCGAAACTGCTTCATATTCTGGATACTGAAATAGAGAAACAACACCGCTCGCTTCCCATAATGCTAATTTAATCGTTTGAATATCGCTCACATTTCGCATGCGAAGTTCCGAAAATAAATATTCCACCGTAATTCTCGCCTTTTTCAAATTACTAAAATCAATGGAACCATTGTGTATAAGAATAATAGGCGCAGGCTCTAAAAAGCGTCTCCATCTATCCCATTTCAACATTAAAACAGAGCTTATGATGTGAAGTACAACGAGTATAAACGTTGTAATCATCGAACCGAGTAATCCAACTTTTTCATCAGATAGCGCGTTAGAAATATTCCCACCAAGCAATAACACTAATACAACATCTAAAAATCGAAGTTGTGCGATGGACCTTTGTCCCATCGCTTTCGCGACTAATATTAAAAATATGTACGCTATAATAGCTCGAACAACCCATTCGCTATTAGAAAGGTGCCGTGCTCCTTCAAAAATATGCATATACATCACATTGCACTCCTTAAACATTCCAACCTACAAGTCTGTTTTAGTTTGCAACGTTTAAGAGCATATATGTAAAAAAGCTGGTTCGTTTTTACACGAACCAGCTTTTTTACTTAACCGAAAACATATATTTTTTATATGTTTTCCGTACCGATAATATGAGCCCCATCATAATCATATTCGAGAATAAGGAACTTCCCCCATATGATAAGAAAGGTAACGCAATACCTTTTACAGGCATTAATCCAACGATCATACCGATATTTTGGAATATTTGAACCGTTAGTATTCCTATTGATCCAGCACATAATAATGTACCAAATAAATTATCAGCAGAATAACCGATAATAATTGTTCGATATAGTAGTAATAGGAACAAGAACACAACTAACGCCGCTACTATAAATCCACCTTCTTCAGCAATTGTAGCGAAAATAAAGTCCGTGTGTTTCTCCGGAATATAGACGCTCCCTTCACCGTACCCTTTACCTTCCATACCTCCACTACCTACAGCTAAAATCGATTGCTGCGTTTGATAGCCTTCATTTGCATTTTCAAATGGATCTAGCCAACCTATAATACGTGATTGTTGGTGAGGTTTTAACAGAGTAACTAATTTATTAAAGAAGAAATCTGGATATTTTACAAATATAAATATTAATGTAGACAATATGGTCACCGGAATGACTGTACATATCGCAATTAATTTCTTTTGAATTCCTGACATAAATAAAATACATGCGATAGCTGCTGCATATAAGAACACCATCCCTGTGTCTGGTTGGCTATATACAACGGCCATAGGTGGAAGAGATACTAACATAATTTTCCCGACTAATTTCAAATCAGTTTGGAATGTCCGGGCCATATACTGAGCATTATGTTTCACCGCTAAACTGGCTATTATGAGTAGCAATGAAATTTTGAAAAACTCCGATGGCTGAATTTGTCCAGCTACTGGAAAAACAAACCATCTTTTTGCACCTAATTTTTCAGGTGTAAAACTGGAAACCGGTAGTATTTTCAAAAGAATAAGTGAACCAAACCCAGCGATATAAAGTGGCCAAGACAATTTTTGCCATTGATCTAAGTCGATGCTTGCAACAAGAAGTAACAATACAACCCCAATTATGTAGTTAACTCCCTGCTTCATAGCAAAGTTTGCATCTCCATACTGTCCAGTTTGCTGACTGCTATATATAGCGGCTATACTCGTAACACATAACGCAAACAAAATTAAAATTAATTTTACATCTAAACTCTTAAAAAACTCGGTACTTCTTTTCATGACATCCTCCTGAAACATTGTTACAGCAAAATAAAAAACCAGGAGTCAACATTCTTCATGTTTTGACGACTGATTACACATTATCTATAAAACACTTATATAGAATAACTCTCTTTTTCATACAATACAATATATTATACTACAGTTTCATCAGTAAGATTTGCCAAAAAAATTATTCTTTTCTTATTTTATATCTATATACCATATATCAGCAATGTATTTTCGTAAATTCCTAATACATAATCGTCCATTGTAAGATTACTGGGAAAAGTGTTGTACATATAGTAGGAGCAGAAGAAGAAATAAGATGATAAAAAGCTCGCCTAAGCGAGCTTTTTATTAATATATAGACGTATTATTTTCTGCCGTGTTTTCTAAAATTTCTTTTACACGTCCTAAGAACTTACCACAAATTAAACCATCAAGTACACGATGATCAAGTGATAAACATAAGTTAACCATGTCACGAGCACCGAACATACCATTATCCATAATTACTGGTCGTTTTACAATTGATTCAACTTGTAAAATAGCCGCCTGTGGGTAATTAATAATGCCCATAGATTGAACAGAACCAAATGATCCTGTGTTATTAATTGTAAATGTTCCGCCTTGCATTTCGTCCGCTTTTAACGATTTCGTGCGTACTTTTCCTGCAAGTTCTGTAATTTCACGAGCGATACCTTTAATTGTTTTCTCGTCCGCTTGTTTAATTACTGGTACAAATAACTCTTCCTCTGTTGCAACAGCGATAGAAAGGTTAATGTCTTTCTTCTGAACGATTTTATCGCCAGCCCACATTGAGTTAATTTGAGGGTATTCTTTTAACGCTTGTGCAACTGCTTTTACGAAGAAAGCAAAGAACGTTAAGTTAAAGCCTTCACGCTTTTTAAAGTCGCCTTTAATTGAATTGCGGTATGACACAAGGTTTGTCACATCTACTTCAATCATCATCCAAGCATGTGGCGCTTCGTGTTTACTACGTAACATGTTCGCTGCAATTGCTTTACGCACACCTGTTACTGGAATTTCGATATCGCCAGGCATTGTTGGAACAGAAACTGGTTTCGCAGCTTCTACTTTTTGTGCTACCGGCGCTGCTTTTGGTGCTTCTGGACGCGCTTCTACTACCGCTGCTACAGCTTCCTCTTTTTTCGCACCAGCTTGCGGAATATTTCCAGATTCCACTAGCTTTAAAATATCTTTACGAGTAATACGTCCATTTGATCCTGTACCTTCTACTAGATCTAAATCAACATTATGCTCGCCCGCAAGTTTTAACACAGCTGGTGAAAAACGTGGTTTTCCATCAGTTGGTTGTTTCGCTTTCGGTGCTTTTTCAGGCGTAGTTACTTCTGCCTTTGGTTCTTCTTTCGTTTTTTCCTCAACAGCTGTTGCAGCTACTTCATCTGCGCCTTCTACTTGAATGACACAAACAACTTCACCTACTGCTAACGTATCGCCTTCACCAGCGATTAGCTCTTTCACAATACCAGTGAAAGAAGATGGTACTTCTGCATTTACTTTATCAGTCATTACTTCTGCAAGCGGATCATACTTATTTACGTGATCGCCAACATTAACGAGCCATTTACTAATTGTGCCCTCTGTAACGCTCTCCCCGAGCTGAGGCATTGTAATATTTTCTACAGCCATGTATAGTCCCCCCGATTAAAATTCCGCAAGTTCACGCATTGCTTTTTCAACTTTATCTGGATTTACCATAAAGAATTTTTCCATTGTTGGTGCATATGGCATTGCCGGTACGTCTGGGCCTGCAAGACGTGCGATTGGTGCGTCTAAATCAAACAGACAATTTTCAGCAATAATTGCTGCCACTTCACTCATAATGCTTCCTTCTTTATTGTCTTCTGTTACAAGAAGAACTTTACCTGTTTTAGAAGCAGCTTCAATGATTGCTTCTTTATCTAATGGATACACAGTACGTAAATCAAGAATGTGTGCAGAAATGCCATCTTGTGCTAATTTCTCAGCTGCTTGAAGAGCAAAGTGAACACATAATCCGTACGTGATAACAGTAATATCATCACCTTCACGTTTTACATCTGCTTTTCCGATTGGTAATACATAGTCATCTTCTGGCACTTCACCTTTAATTAAGCGATATGCACGTTTATGTTCAAAGAATAATACTGGATCTTCATCACGAATTGCTGCTTTTAATAAGCCTTTTGCATCATATGGTGTAGAAGGGATAACAATTTTTAAACCCGGTTGGTTTGCAAACATCGCTTCTACAGATTGTGAATGATACAATGCACCGTGAACACCCCCGCCAAATGGCGCACGAATTGTAACTGGACAAGTCCAATCGTTGTTAGAACGATAACGAATTTTTGCTGCCTCAGAAACAATTTGGTTTACTGCTGGCATGATGAAATCAGCAAACTGCATTTCAGCGATTGGGCGCATACCATACATTGCCGCACCAATTGCTACCCCAGCAATTGCAGATTCTGCAAGCGGTGCATCAAGTGCACGATCTTCACCAAATTGATCATATAAACCGTGTGTCGCTTTAAACACGCCACCTTTTTTACCAACATCTTCTCCTAAAACGAATACTTTCTCATCGCGTTCCATTTCTTCGCGCATCGCTAATGTAATAGCATCAATATAAGACATTACAGCCATGAAACGTTCCCCCCTATTCTGCGTATACGTGCTTCAATGCATCTTCAGGTGCTGCATACGGAGCATTTTCTGCATATTCTGTTGCTTCATTTACGATATGCATAATTTCGTCTAACATTTGTTTTTCAAATTCCTCAGTTAACACGCCAGCTTCTTTTAAATAAGCTGCAAATGTTATAATTGAATCTTTTTTCTTTGCTTCTTCTACTTCTTCTTTATCACGATAAACACGATCATCATCGTCACTAGAATGTGCTGTTAAACGATATGATACTGTTTCAATTAAAGTTGGGCCTTCACCACGTCGGCCGCGGTCTGCTGCTTCTTTTACAGCTTTATATACTGCAAGCGGATCATTTCCGTCTATTGTATATCCAGGCATACCGTAACCAATTGCACGATCTGATACGTTTTTACATGCTAATTGTTTTTCAACCGGAATAGAGATTGCATATTTGTTATTTTCACACATGAAAATAACAGGTAGTTTGTGTACACCAGCAAAGTTTGCCCCTTCATGGAAGTCACCTTGGTTTGAAGAACCTTCTCCAAATGTAACGAACGTTACTAAATCTTTCTTCTCCATTTTTCCAGCTAGCGCAATACCAACTGCATGTGGTACTTGTGTTGTTACTGGAGATGAACCTGTAACAATACGATTTTTCTTTTGACCGAAGTGACCAGGCATTTGACGACCACCAGAGTTTGGATCTCCAGCTTTCGCGAAAGCTGACAACATAAGCTCTTTAGCTGTCATACCAAACGCTAGTACAACACCCATATCACGGTAGTATGGTAATGCATAATCTTTCTCTCTATCAAGAGCGAACGCTGCTCCAACTTGTGCAGCCTCTTGTCCTTGACAAGAAATTACGAATGGAATTTTACCTGCACGATTTAATAACCACATACGTTCGTCGATTTTACGTGCAAGTAACATCGTACGGAACATTTCTAATACTTGCTCATCACTTAAGCCAAGCTCTTCATGGCGCTTTTCTTTTACTTCTGCCATTTTTCATAACCTCCTAAATCCACATTTTTATGCGTGTAACGCTTTTCCATCTACAGCTAGTGCTGCTTCACCAATCGCCTCAGATAATGATGGATGCGGATGAATTGTATGTGCTACTTCCCAAGGTGTTGCATCAAGTACTCTTGCAAGACCAGCTTCAGAAATCATATCTGTTACATGTGGTCCAATCATATGAACACCAAGAATGTCATTTGTTTCTTCATCAACTACAAGTTTTACAAATCCATCTGATTCTCCGTATACAAGTGCTTTTCCGATTGCGCGGAATGAGAACTTACCTACTTTTAACTTATAGCCTTTTTCTTTCGCTTCTTGTTCTGTTAAACCAACAGAAGCAACTTCTGGACTGCTATATACGCATTTTGATACCATAGAGTAATCAATTGGTGTAACTTCTTTCCCTGCAATATGTTCTACTGCAACAATTCCTTCATGAGAAGCAACGTGAGCAAGTTGTAAGCCACCGATTACATCTCCAATTGCGTAAATATGAGATTCTTTCGTTTGATAAAACTCATTTGTTTGAATGTATCCTTTTTCCACAACGATATCCGTATTCTCTAAACCAATATTTTGCGTATTGGCTTGTCTTCCTACAGATACAAGCATTTTTTCTGCTTTAAATTCTTTATTCTCACCGTTATGTTCAGCTTGAATTGTTACTCCATTATCTTTTACCAATGTTTCTGGTAATACTTTTGCACCAGTCACCACTTTAATACCTTTTTTCTTGAACAGACGTTGCATTTCTTTTGAAACGTCCTGGTCTTCTAGTGGTAATATCGTTTTTGCATACTCTAACACTGTAACTTCTACACCGAAGTCAGCAAGCATAGATGCCCACTCAATACCAATTACACCGCCACCAACGATAATGATCGAACTAGGAAGCGTTTCCATTTTTAGGGCATGATCTGAAGACATTACATACTCTCCGTCTAACTCTAAACCTGGTAATGAATTTGGACGAGAACCCGTTGCAACAAGTACATTTTTTGGAATTAACATTTCATTCTCTTCTCCACTTGCAAGTTCAACTGAAATTGTCCCTGGCATCGGAGAGAAAATAGATGGGCCAAGAATACGGCCAATACCTTCAAACACATCAATTTTACCTTGTTTCATTAAATGTTGAACGCCTTTATGGAGCTGCGTTACAATCTTCTCTTTACGCTCTTGTACTTTTGCAAAGTTTAGCTCTACATTACTTGCAATAACTCCGAACTCTTCGCTTTTTTTAGCAGTCGCGTATACTTCTGCACTACGTAAAAGAGCTTTACTAGGAATACATCCTTTGTGTAAACAAGTACCACCAAGATTTTCTTTTTCAACAAGTGCTGTTTTTAATCCTAGTTGTGATGCGCGAATAGCAGCAACATATCCACCTGTACCGCCGCCAACGATGACTAAATCATATTCTCTTGCCATTATCTCAACCCCTAGCTACTGTTTGTTTTTCTCTTACAACATACTCTTTCGGCGCTTCTTCTTCACGTAATACACGAAGTGCTCCTTCTGCTAACGCTTCTAACTCATCTTCTCCTGGATGTACGATAACATCTGCAATCCAGTCCACTCGTTCTTTTATTTCATCGACAAGAATTTTACTGTATGCAAGTCCACCAGTTAATACGATTGCATCGATTTTCCCGTGAAGCACAGCACTAGCTCCGCCAATTTCTTTTGCAACTTGATATGCCATTGCTTTATAAATAAGAGTTGCTTCAGGATCACCTTTTTCAACCATTTGTTCTACTTTAATTGCATCATTTGTACCGATTAGACTTACAAGCCCACCTTGTCCGACAAGCTGTTTCACCATTTCGTCTCGGTAATACTCACCAGAGAAACACATTTCAACTAGTTGTCCTACTGGTACTGTACCAGCACGCTCTGGGCTAAATGGTCCTTCTCCGTTTAAACCATTATTTACATCGATAACTTTTCCTTTTTTATGAGCACCAACTGTAATACCGCCGCCCATATGTGTAACTAATAAATTTAAATCCTCGTATTTGTGATTTAATTGGTCAGCTACTTTACGAGCAACTGCTTTTTGATTTAATGCATGGAAGATACTTTTGCGTTCCATACCAGCAATACCACTTATACGAGCAATCGGCTCCATCTCATCTACAACGACAGGATCCACAATGAATGCAGGAATATTTAATCCAGAAGCAATTTCATAGGCTAAAATGCCTCCGAGGTTTGAAGCGTGATGACCACTAAACCCATTTTTCAAATCTTCTAACATCGCATCGTTTACTGTATACGTACCGCCTTCGATTGGACGAAGTAATCCACCACGCCCACAAACAGCGTTTAATTTTGAAATGTTAATACCATGAGAATGTAGAACTTCTAAAATCGTTTCTTTACGAAACTCATATTGGTCGATAATTCGCTTATATTTTCCAATCTGTTCTACGTCATGACGAATCGTTTCTTCTAGAACAGGTCTTTCATTATCAAAAACACCAATTTTTGTGGATGTACTACCTGGGTTAATAACAAGAATTCGATTTACAGACAATGTTGCTACCTCCACTAATAAATTTAAAAGGAAGTGGAAACCTCATAAGAGGTAACCACACCTTTTGTAAAAGTTATATATGAATGATTAGCGACGGCTAATAATGTCGTGACCGTTGCGTAAGTATGTGCTACGAGAGTTTTTCAAACTTGCAATGCGCTCTTCAGCTAGACGATCTGCTGCTACATAAGTTGCTATACCATCACGTTTTGAAATTTCGATTACTTTTGCAATTGTGTCATAGATAGACTCAACACGTTTTAGTGCACGTTCTCTATTGTATCCATATAACTCGTCTGCTACGTTAATTACGCCACCTGCATTAATAACATAGTCTGGTGCGTATACAATACCCATTTCATGAATGATGTCGCCGTGACGATCTTCTTTTAATTGATTATTTGCAGAACCTGCGATTACTTTTGCTTTAAGTTGTGGAATAGTTTCATCATTAACTGTTGCACCTAATGCACATGGTGCGTAAATATCACATTCAACACCGTAAATTTCATTTGGCTCAACTGCTGTTGCACCGAATTCTTCTACTGCACGTTGTACAGCTTCTTTATTAATATCTGTAACGATTAATTTTGCTCCTTCAGCGTGTAAATGTTTGCATAGGTGATATGCTACGTTACCAACACCTTGAACAGAAATTACTTTTCCTTCTAGACTATCTGTACCGAACGCTTCTTTTGCAGCTGCTTTCATACCACGGTAAACACCGTATGCAGTTACTGGAGATGGGTTACCAGAAGAACCGAATGAAGGTGAAATACCTGTTACAAAGTCAGTTTCTTCGTGGATAATATCCATATCATCTACTGTTGTGCCAACATCTTCAGCTGTAATATAACGTCCGTTTAATCCTTGAATGTAGCGTCCTAATGCACGGAACATCGCTTCGCTTTTATCTTTACGTGGATCACCGATAATTACTGTTTTTGCACCACCTAAGTTTAAACCAGCTGCTGCATTTTTGTATGTCATCCCTTTTGCAAGACGCAATGCATCTTCAATCGCCGCTTCTTCAGAATCATATGTCCACATTCTTGTTCCACCAAGAGCTGGTCCAAGTGTTGTGTCATGGATTGCAATGATTGCTTTTAAACCAGATTCTTTATCTTGACAAAATACCACTTGCTCATAATCATATTTTTCTAAGTATTCGAAGATTTCTAATGTCATTGTCGTTTCCCCCTAATTGTTTTACCCTATTTGGTTTATTTTGAAGCAGTCGCAACTGCCAATGCTAATGAATATACTTTTGTTTCTGCTGAATCAGCACGTGATGTTAAAACAATCGGTGCTTTAGCGCCAGCAATCATAGCTCCTACTTTTGCATCTGCAAAGTATACGAGTGATTTATATAGCACATTTCCAGCTTCAATCGTTGGGACGAGTAAAATGTCTGCCTTACCTGCTACATCACTTACTATGCCTTTATGTTCTGCTGCAATTTGTGATACTGCATTATCTAAAGCAAGTGGTCCATCAACGACACAATTTTTAATTTGTCCGCGGCGATTCATTTGAGTTAACATCGCTGCATCAATTGTCGCTTGCATCGCAGGATTAACAACCTCTACCGCTGCAATTGGCGCTACCTTCGGCAAATCTATTCCTATTGCCCGGGCAACTTCTACAGTATTTTGTATAATAGCAGCTTTTTGTGTTACATCAGGTGCAATGTTCATCGCTGCATCTGTAACAAAAATAAGACGATCGTAATTTGGAACTTCAAACGCTGCAACGTGTGAAAGTACGCTGCCCTTACGAAGTCCCCACTCTTTATTTAATACGGCTTTCAAAATATTTGCAGTTGGGATGTTCCCCTTCATAAGCACATCTGCTTCGCCATTTCTTACAGCTTTAACAGAAAGTTCTGCAGCCTCAGCACTTGACTTTACTGCAATCACTTCAATATGTTCTGAAGTTTGTAATCCATGCTCTTGTAGCATCCCCATTATTTTTTCTTGATTTCCATATAGACGAAATTGAGCTAGCTGTAATTTAATTGCTTTCGCTACAGCTTCAATTACTTCATGATCTTCAGCTACTGCTACAGCCACAGTTTTTTTAGGCTGTCCTGCCGCTTGATCAATTAAATGTTCTAACTTCATATTTTGTAATCAACCCTTTCCGTCGTCCCTCGTCTATTCATTAAGCAAATACCGTGCCAACTTTCAAAAGTGGTCTTACCAATAATGAAAACGCATTCAAAATGCAGTAAAATCAATACTTTGGAAAATAACGAAATATTCTGTCTTGTTTTGTCGCTTTTTGTATACCATGCAATAAATTGCACGGTACGCAATTTATTGCATGCTATTTTTTGCACAGTCGTACTTTTCTAGCTTGTAATATAAGTTTCGAACTGAAATTCCTAACGCTTTTGCAGTCTTCGTTTTGTTCCCGTCAAATTTATCTAAATATTCACGGATAATATTCCCCTCAAATTCTGTCACTAGGTGTTCAAGGGCCTTCTCTTCTAATTCAGGTAATAAATTATTTTGTTTCGTCTCTACTTGTTCTTCTTTATGTAAAGGCGGTAAATGATGTACGTCAATATATATCTCGTTATAATTCATAAAGATAACAGCTCGTCCTAAAATATTTTCAAGCTCCCTAACATTTCCTGGCCATTCATATGATTGTAAATACGAAATGGCTGAATCGGTGAGCCCTTCTACATTACGACCATAATCTTGATTAATTTTTTGAATTAACCTTTCTGCAATCGCTGGTATGTCTCCTTTACGCTGACGAAGGGAAGGAATTTGAATCGGGATTTTATTTAAACGATAATATAAGTCCTCTCTGAACTTTCCTTCTAAAATAGCTTTTTCTAAATTCACATGCGTCGCAGCGATCACTCGAACATTAATAGGTATCGCTTTCGTTCCCCCTACTTTCACAATTTCTTTTTCTTGTAGTACACGAAGAAGCTTCGCTTGCGTATTTGCAGATAACTCTCCGATTTCATCTAAAAAAATACTTCCATTATTCGCTTCTTCAAAGAACCCTCGTTTCCCGCCTCTTTTCGCTCCAGAAAACGCGCCTTCCTCATAACCGAATAATTCACTTTCTAATAATGTCTCGGAAATAGCAGCACAGTTTACTCGGACGAACTTATTGTATTTTCGATTACTACCGTTATGAATAGCGTGTGCAAACAACTCTTTCCCTGTACCTGATTCCCCTCTAAGTAATACCGTGGCTGGTGTATTTGCTCCAAGTTTTGCTTGTTCAATAGCTGCCGTCGTTTCATCTGAATCGCCAACAATATCATCAAATGAATATTTCGCTTCTAACGTTCGAATAATTTGTCTTGCCCTATTCAATTCATTTGTTAACTTTTGAATTTCTGATACGTCGCGAATTACCCCGACGCTTCCTTTCAATATTCCATCAACAATAACTGGCGCTACGTTTACAATTACATCCCGCTTCTTTTGCCCAATCTTCATATGTATTCCTCGTACCGCCCGGCGTGTCCGGAGTACTTTCATATGCATACTTTCACCTTCTACAATATCAGTTGTAGCCGGCTGCCCCAGAATATCTTCTTCCGTCAAACCCGTTAACTTCGTATAAGCAGGGTTTATAACTAACCCTCTTCCTTTCTCATCGACAACCGAAATCGCTTCTTCAGATGAGTTAATAATTGCCTCGAGTAGCGTTTGAATTTCTTTTAAGTCTGTAACTTCTTCCGCTAAATCTACAACTTCTGTAATATCTTTAAAAATCGCAAATGCCCCTTGAACCTCTCCACCTTCTTTTAATATCGGTATACGCGTTGTAATGATCTTCTTGTCATTTTCTAACGTCAGTTCATAGTTCACTTCTATTTGTTTCGTACGTATAATACGAAGCAACTTACTCGTTGGAATAACTTCTAAAATATATTTCCCTACCGCTTCTTCTTTTTTATATCCGATAATACGCTCTGCGCTTTTGTTAAACAGACGGACTTTTCCCTCTCGATCAATAACAATCATACCGTCATGTGTAGAATTTAAAATTAATTCTCCTTGTTGCGTTTGTTCCTCTAACTGTCCAATCAAGCCTTCCTTCTCATGCGCTAATCTCGTAACAATTTTCGCAATATCCCCTGGTATAAGAAGAGTATCTTTATGCTTACTTTCCAATAACACTTTATGTAAATCATAATCACCTGTCATATCAAACATTACATCAATATGCATAGAAAGAAACGGAGTTACACTATCACCAATCGAAATCCCATATTCCTTTGCGATTTGTAATCCTTTCGCAATTGGATTAATATCAATAACCCCTATAATTTGAAATATATTCGAATTTTGCAACAGACTTAGCAGCGTACTCCCACCTTCACCTGCTCCAACAATTAACACATTTTGTTTCATACATTACACTTCCTCTCGAAGTATCTCTGCAAAATTTTTCACATTCTTATCTTACTCGTTCAGCAACCTCTTGACAAACCCCCATTCCATATAACATCATTAAAATATACAAAATAATCTGAAAAGGAGCGTTTATATGCAGCGTTACCTCGCTCTATTATTAGCACTCATCCCCATTTCATTAGCCGTGCTTGGTATTAAACTAATGAGAGATACTGTATTTGGGATTTTGTTCTCCCCAATCCCTATATTATGGTTACAATTTTTAATCGGCGCTCTTTGCTTTGCACTCGGGTTTTATATCTTCGGCGGCTTCGTCTTACACAGAGATCGTAAGAGAAATAAAGTACAAGCACGCTTCAGAAGATAAAACAAAGTTTTCACATATCATAAATAAAAAATGAGACCATTATATTAGGTCTCATTTTTTTATCGGTAATAAAGTTCTTGCTGTTTCAGGATAATCAGTAATAATCGCTGATATATTCATATCAAAATATTTACGCATAAGCGTTTCTTCATTTATCGTGTAAGGACGAACCTCCACACCACTTTCCATCGTTAATTCAGCGATAGCATCTTGAAGATAACGATAATTCGGATGTACTGCAGTAGCACCCATCTTTTTTGCATATGCCCACGGGCTATGCAAACCTTCGCGATACAAAATAGCTGTTTGAATATCAGGAGCCATCATATGACATCGCTTCATACTATAGTGATTAAAAGAAGAAAATACAATCCAATCCTCTAGACTAAACTTACGTACAAGTGTTATAACCTCTTCTTCTAAACCTCTGTATGGGATTTTATTATTTTTCAGTTCAATATTGAGTAGCAATTTCGTTTTTACGAGCCATTCTAACACCTCTTCTAGAAGAGGTATTTTGCAAAAACCTACTTTGTCACCGAATTTATAACTCGCATCCAACTTACATAAATCCTCATATAAATAATTTCGAACCTCACCTTTTCCATTTGTTGTCCGATCCACCGTTTCATCATGAATAACGACAACTTTTCCATCTTTCGTGAATTGAACATCGAGTTCAATTCCATCTGCTCCGAAAGCCTCCGCCGCTTCAAATGAAATCATTGTATTTTCCGGATACGTTCCCGCTGCACCACGATGTGCAAATATAAGAGTCATCCTCACTCCCCCAATCTTATGCTATACTATACGAAAAAGGAGGTACTTCTATGAGACCATTACAAATTTCTCCAGACACTGCAGTCCGCCTATCAAAAGCGTTAGGTGTTCCACTTGAACAACTTATGCATATGCCACAGCATATTTTAATCCAAAAATTAGTTGAATTAGAAAAACAAAATAAAGACGAAGAATAATATAGTCCTGTTTTGCAGGGCTTTTTATTATCATCTATTATATCATGGATAACTTACCCACTAAAATTATGAATGCATGGAACAACAAAATAAAAAGCCTCTATAGAGAAGCTTTTTTCTACAAATTGCAATTTTAAGTTCCACCAACCTATTGAAGGTCTCCAGATTTATGTAATTCACCTGTTACTACATCTCCAAAATTGTTTAAAGAAAAAGTTTGCTCTTCTAGCGAGTCCATAACTCCTGTCGCTTTTCCGATATTACCACCTTGTAGTTTCCAAAAGTAGTTATGATCGTCCACAACTTTACTAAAATCTTTGTTTATCCATCTTTCAGCAATCGCTAAAAGTTCTTCTTTCGTTTCAAAAGCACTCTCATTTAAGATACTTCTTACTTTTTCAGCATTCTCTTTAGACATCGGGATTGCTCCCCATTTTTGCTCAGCTATTACTTTTTGGTGGGTCATACTGTGCATCGCTTTAACCACTTCTTCTTCAGTAGAATCTTTTGTAATTTGGAGTTTCGCACTTGCACCACCAATCTCACCAAACTGCGCTTCTTTTTCTTTTGGAACTGTTTTATATTCGCTTGTATCTATTTCAGCACTAGCTTGTTTTTCCACCGGATTATCTGCAAGTTCCAACATTCCAAAAGTTATACCAACAGTAAGCCCGACTAAGCCTATTGCACATCCAATCCAAATTAAAATTTTCTTTTTCATATAAATACCCCCAAACATTTCCAGTTTGTCCCTTAACAAATTCTATATCAAAAAATATCCCTTTATAGATAATTTTACTAAATGTATGTTTTATTTTCCATATAAATCAATAAACCACCTTTGAATGTGTCATAATCATATTTCTTATGAAATACGACTTCAATATTATTCTTATAACAAAATAAAAGATCAACGAGTGTTTTAAACTCATTGATCTTTTATAAAAAAATTTATTTTGAATATACTACTCTCAACTAGCCTTATGTTCAAGTCTTACCTTATCCGCAACCATTGCGATGAACTCGGAATTCGTAGGTTTTGCTTCTGACATTGATACAGTATAACCAAAAGCTTTAAACGTTGATATGTATACGTTTCTAACATTTTCTTTTCGTCCAATAAATACGCTAAATTTCACGCCCTTTATTGGTTTAGTTTTTCCTAATTCATTGGTAACATTACGTTACTAATGTGTATAGGAATATAAATCAAATGACATTCGTGTACTATTATTCATTTCATCGACTATCTGGTACGACTTTATTCTATTGTTTCAACTTTATCTCAAAATATAAATCAATGTATAGATGATTGACGATTCTTAATCATTGCTAACGGAACTTGAACACTTCCATAAGACACGCCACAAGTGAAAATATGTCCTATCATACTCATTATAGCTTCATGTTTTTCTTTTTCAGTTTTGGACTTATTATTCAGTATCGTATCTATCATTTCTTCGCATTGTTTATATTTCACCATTGCTTCAGCTTAAATCAGTTCAAAAATTTCTTTTTCATTTCCATCATAATTGTTTAACATTCTTAGAATTTCTGAAACCTTTGCATCCATGTTACTAACTCCTGTCAGTTATTTTAGGACTGTCTTTTACATGTTTGCTTCTGAATCCCATACCTCTACAAATTCAAAACCTTTTAAATCACTTTCTAACACTGTATTTTTAAATTCTTTAGATACAAAAACAGCAGTAGGATGAATCCTTTTATTTACATATACTTTAAAAATCACTTCATTTTGAATAACATTAGGAGTAAATGCAAATTTTTCACACCCTATTATTAAACCTGTAATTAGTTTTTTTAAAATTGCTTTATCACTATCAATTGCATCTAATACATTTAAAACATGAACTACATAATATACTTCACCTGTTGTATTGTTAATAAGTGGAAGAAACTCAACATTAGCGCCTATTAAAGGTTCTAATAATTTTTTCGCTTGTTCGCTAACCATTGGTGCACCAGTTTCTCCCCAAAAATAAGGAAAATCACTATGATTTCCTTCTTCTAGACATTCAATAAATATTTCTCCCCATGAATCTAGTAAAATTGTAGTGGAGTTGAATTTTCCTTCAAAATATTTCTTATCCTTTTTATAATTTAATAGTTGGAAAGACTCATAGTTATCAGATGAACTCTTCAATTCCCAAATTTTCATTTTCCTTCTCCTTTATATTTAATCTATTCATAAATTATTTCGGGCTATTTAATTTTAAGCCGCCATCTAATAAACGTGTTCTTATGTCATGTAAAGCTGCAACAGCGTCTGCTTGAGTACCACCATATTCTTTAACTTCTTTTAGTACCTTAGTTACCTCTTTCATATAATCCGTACTATGATTACCTATATGTAACACTTCAGTAGTCACATATTCATTTACTTTATATGGTAAAAACACTCCATTAGCAGCAGAATCATGGTGTATTCCAAATTCTTTTAATAATTTTTGTGCTTCAATAGCCCTTTTATCATTCCAAGGTGTTAGATGATGTGCTGCATTAGAATATGGGGGTGGTTCAATCCCTGCATCCTTAAGTTCTTCACGTAATACTTTAGATGCTGTATACGAATCGGGATAATCATTTTTTACATCTACTCTATCAAGAACTTTATCCGCATAATCTTTTATTACTTCTTGTACACCTTTAACTCTACTTCTTCCACCAGTTTCGGAAAACATAAATGTATCACGGGCTTCTTGTAAAGCTTCAAAAGTTTTTATCTGATTGCTACCAAAGCCACTAGTACCCGCGAATGCAAATCGGTCTTTCAATGGTAATTGATTCGAAACAGACGAGATACCTTCTGATACCTTTGCTAAATTCGTACCCTTTGCAAGTGTAGTGACTTTGCTTATTCCTTTATCACCAATAAGTCCTAAACCAACTTGAGTTAAAGCATAACTTCCCCATTTTGCACGACTTTCTGCGTCACCATTTATTACATCATTAATAAATGAATCCGACAATACATTATACATGGTACTAAGTGTATCAATAGGATGCAAGGCTGCGTTCCCCATATTTTGCCACGTTTCCCATTTACCAAGTGCCTTAAATCCTTCTATAGTATCTTCAACGGCTTCCCCTGCACCTTCTACAATACCATCTCGAATTTTTTCGAAAGTAGATTTTTCAGGTAGCTTACCACACATTGCCCCCTTCTTCTATCTTTCCATCAACTAAATTACCATCATAACGTTCATCAGCATTACGAAACTTTTCAGCAGCGTGCATTAGTTCTTCTGCAATCTTATCAAATTCCCGAAACACATTAAACATTTGAGGTTTTGTTTCATTAAACATCTGATAAAACCTTTGACTCGTTGCACCATTCCACATTGAAGCTACGTATTCCGTTTGGTTATATAAATCTTTATGTATCTGTTCTAATCTATTTTTAGTTTCAAGAACAAGCTTTGCTGACCGTTCTAGCCGTTCTGGCGTAACCTTTATTTGCGTCATGCTACCCCTTCTCCATACAATATTTTACAAACGAATTATATCACGTGAAACTATTTTACTGTACTAAATATTCGGATTTTCTAACCAAAAAAATTTAATCCCACTCCTTTTAAAGAAGTTGAAACGAAACAGTCTGCTATATAAAGCAAATAAATACGAGAATCCTACCAAAATATAGCCTCCCTTAATTTCCTCTTTGCTGAATCAAGTGTTCGCCTTACTCTTTCAGGGTGAGTTATCCCATGTAAACACCCTAAGTCTCTATATGATAAATAAGGACTTTCTATATACATCGTTATTAAATCCGCTTCTTTTTTCATGCATTTTCAAATTTATTAAGGGTAGATCGTGCCATAGATTTTATTAAATAATCATTCAACTTTGCTTTAATCTTTATTCTATTAATCTACAATTGAAAGTTATTCATACAACAAAAAACCTCCTAATTATTGGAATCTAAATTTCAATCCAATAATTAGAAGGTTTTTAAATTAACCGCCAATTACCTATATACTTTATTGCCTACATATGTAATTGGCGGTTATTAAATTTTGTTATGACATTAATACGACAACATTTACGAAGCCTTATGTTCAAGTCTTAGCTTATCCGCAACCATTGCAATAAATTCGGAATTCGTAGGTTTTGCTTTTGACATTGATACAGTATAACCAAATAAGGACGAAATAGAATCAATATTCCCACGGCTCCAAGCCACTTCAATTGCGTGACGGATTGCGCGCTCGACACGACTTGCTGTTGTATTATATTTCTTTGCGATATCTGGATATAATACTTTCGTAATAGATCCTAGTAATTCGATATCATTGTACACCATAGAGATTGCTTCTCGTAAGTACATGTACCCTTTAATATGAGCGGGTACACCAATTTCATGAATGATACTTGTAATACTCGCATCTAAGTTTTTCGGTTTTCCATCGATCGTTGTTGCTGATCGGAAAGATGGTAATGGACGTTTAATGGTAGCATTTGCCTTACCACTCACTTGACGAATATGACTCGTTAAATTCTCCATATCAAATGGTTTTAATATGAAATATGATGCACCTAAATCAACCGCTTTTTTCGTCACATCTTCTTGTCCAAATGCTGTCAACATAATAACGCTTGGTTGTCTTAACCTTTCAATATGTCGCATTTTCTCTAGCACAGCTAGACCATCTAAATGTGGCATAATAATGTCTAAAACGAGTACATCAGGCTGCTTGTCTGTCAATAAGTTTAAACATTCTTGACCATTGTAAGCAGTTCCGATCACTTCCATATCATCCTGAGCAGCAACATAGCTCTCTAGCATTGATACCAATTCTTTATTATCATCCACAAGACATACTTTAATTTTCTCCACAGTTTTTCCTCCCTTACCGAATCGATTCTTCCGACATGTGTAAGCTTCTAGGCTACATGAATTGTTCGACAATTGTGTGAAAATTCCCTTTTAAAGTTTCTTACTTTCCGATAAAAACACAAAAAAATATATTTATCGCCCATTTACTTTCTTTCGCAACACATTCCATCATAGAATTACAACGAAACGTTCAACCCTTTTCTTATATTTTACAACAAAAAACAGCTCTTGCGGAGCTTTTACAAAATTTCAACGAATTTTTCAATAGAAAAGCGAGCTAATATGCATTAGCTCGCTTTTTTCTCTTGATCATAAATATTAATTCCAGCCTCATGTAACATCCATTCAATATGAACACCGTATCCTGACGTTGGATCATTTACAAATACATGTGTAACAGCACCAATTACTTTCCCATTTTGTACAATTGGACTTCCACTCATCCCTTGTACAATACCACCCGTTTTTGCTAGTAAACGTTTGTCTGTCACTTTTATAACCATACCTTTTGTAGCTGGGAACTTTTGCGGTACCGTACTAACAACTTCAATATCAAACGCTTCAACTTTATCTTGATCAATAACTGTTAATATTTTCGCTGGTCCTTCTTTTACTTGATGGGATAATGCGATAGGCATTGCTTTATCCATTATGCCGTTTGTCATATTTGTATTTAATTTTCCAAAGATACCATACGGGCTATTTATTGTAATATTACCAATCACTTCACGATCCGGTGAAAATCTTGCTAATTTTTCTCCTGGATTCCCGTGACTTCCTCTTTCAATAGAGGTTACGGTCGAGCGCATAATTTGTCCATCTTCTACTTGAATTGGCTTTTTTGTATCATTATCAGAAATGACATGACCAAGTGCCCCGTATTTCATGGAATCCGGATGAACAAATGTCATTGTTCCAATTCCAGCTGCCGAGTCACGAATATATAAACCAATACGATAAGACGATTCCCCGCTGTCTTTTTGTGGCGTTAACTTAGTGCGAATGTATTTTCCATCTCTTAGCAAAACAAGATTAAGCGGTTCACCTGTTTCTCCACTATTATGAATAAATGGCGCTACATCACTCATTCTTTCAATTGTTTTCCCATTAATTGCAGTAATCATATCCCCAATCTGTACACCAGCTGTTTCACCAGGAGATACTTTACCCTTTTCAGTTTGAATTAAATGATGGCCTACAACAAGTACACCTTTTGTGTTCAATTTCACACCAATCGATTGTCCACCGGGGATAACTTTAAAATCTTTTAATACTTTTACATTTACTTTTTTCACTGGAAAACCAGCGAGTTGAAACACCATATCAGCTTCACCATTTTGGTGAGAATTCACCATAAGCTCTTGTTCATTTGAACTTACTGTAAATACATTACGATTTGTAGATGAAGCCTTAAAAACTGGTAATGATGCTATTTCTGATTGTTGTCCTTCAAAAACAACAAGTTGCTTCGGGGATGAAATAAACGTTCGAAGCGGTTTAAAACACCCAATAAAAACTAAAGAAACAAGGAGACAAAGACCTATTATTTTTCGAAATCTTTCTAATTTCAATTTGTTCACTCTCCTCGCTCCTACCCCACATTCAGCCTCTTGGCTTCACTTTTTAATCTCTCCTTGCAGTGCTTTATTTATAACCGGAAGAATTAAGAAATCATCATTTGAGAAAAAAAGCTATCCATTACTGGATAGCCTCTGCTGTCTGTTTGAAATGATGTGCTTGCGTAAGTAACTCTTTCGCATGCTCTGTCGTTAAATCTGTAATTTCCACACCAGAAATCATCCGAGCAATTTCTGTTACTTTTTCATCCGTACTTAGCACCGTAACAGATGTAATCGTCCGATCATTCGCCACTTGTTTTCTAATAAATAAATGCGAGTCCGCCATTGAAGCTACCTGAGGTAAGTGCGTAATACAAAGTACTTGCGAGTTTACCGATACACGATAGATTTTTTCCGCAATAGCCTGTGCAACCCGACCACTCACACCTGTATCCACTTCATCAAAAATAACTGAAGCAACACCTTGATGCTTAGAAAAAATACTTTTTAAAGCCAAAATAATACGAGATAACTCTCCGCCAGAAGCAACCTTTGAAAGCGGCTTTAACGGTTCACCAGGGTTCGTCGAAATATAAAACTCCACGTGATCGTAGCCATCCGCCGTAAGTTTCACCGGTGTTCCTTCCACAAGAGGTTCTTCTGCATTTCCTTCCCGCTTCATTATTCTCACTTCAAATTTTGTTTTTTCCATATATAATTCTTTTAATTCTTGATGAATAGCGTTTGTAAGATGGTCTGCCAGTTCATGACGCATATCACTTAACAACGTTGCTTCTTTTAAGATAACACCTTCTAATTCCTTTAGCTGCTTTCTCGTCGTTTCAATATGTACGTCTTTATTTTCAATTGTAAAAATTTCTTGTTCAATTTTATCAGCATACGCTAAAATCTCTTCTACAGTATTTCCATACTTTCTCTTTAACATACGGATTTCATTCAACCGTGTTTCAATTTCATCTAAACGTTTCGGATCATATTCCATCATATCTAACTTTTCTCTAAGCTGATATGCAACTTCTTCTAATAAGTAATAGCTATTTGCAATTGAATCATGGTTTTCTTGATACGCCTCATCTAAATGCGTAATACTCTCCATTTGGCTCATTGCATTCCTTACATGATCTAGCCCTTGGCTGTCCCCACTCAACGAACGATACGCATCCCCTAACGCTTTATAAATCTTTTCAAAATTGGATATTTTCAATCGTTCCTCAGTCAATTCATATTCTTCATCCATTTTTAAATCTGCCTTACGAATTTCTTCATGTTGGAATTGAATTAAATCTAGACGATGAGCCATTTGTTGTTCATTTTCACTTAAAGATTTCAGCTGTTTTTTTAATTTTTCATAGTCCCCGTATACGTTCTGATATGTGTCTAATTGTTTAACAATACGATCTCCATCAAAATGATCTAGCATAAACATATGACGCTCTTCATTCATTAAATCTTGCGTTTCATGCTGTCCATGTATATCAACAAGCGTTTTTCCAATCTCTTTTAATATACTAAGTGTAACAAGCTTCCCATTTACACGGCATACACTTTTTCCGTTCGCAGCAATATCACGTTTCAAAATAATCATGCCATCTTCTATTTCTATATCTAATTCTTCTGCCTTTGCGATACATGGATGTTTATCATCTTCTACATAAAATAAACCCTCTATTTCAGCCTTTTCTGTTCCATATCGAACAAACTCCGCTGAACCACGGCCGCCAACAAGCAAACTAATCGCATCAATAATAATCGATTTTCCAGCTCCTGTTTCACCACTTAAAACGGTTAAACCTTTTTGAAAAGAAATATTTAATGCCTCAATAATAGCAAAGTTTCTGATCGATAATTCCGATAACAATGCCCCATTCACCTCGTTATAAACTAATCCCCTACTAAGGGCTTTTTTTAAGTACTCTTCATTCAAATAGTTATACTATATGTTTATATGTATAAATTACTCATCTAACCCGCTCCATTGTACCAAACATTCGTTTTACGGGTCAATCCACCTATTTTCTAACTTTATTTAAAGAAAATATTATATTGCATTTAATAATTCATATTTTTAACCAATAAAAATATCTTGTTTACTTTCCACTTTACAGAGGAAAGTAAACAAGATTTTTTTGTTACAGCATATTTAAGAAACGATCAGAGACAACACCTGTATCTTCAGGTGTACGGCAAATAATTAAGCAAGTATCATCACCACAAATGGTTCCGATAATCTCATCCCACTCTAAATGATCAATAAGTGCCCCAAGTGAATGAGCGTTACCAGGCAATGTTTTTAGCACAAGCATATGTCCTGCCGTGTCTAATTTTACAAATGAATCCACTAGATTTCGTTTTAATTTTTGCAACGGGTTAAATCGTTGATCTGCTGGTAAGCTATATTTATAGCGTCCATCATGTAATGGCACCTTAACTAAGTGCAGTTCTTTAATATCGCGCGATACTGTTGCTTGCGTTACATTAAATCCCTCATTACGTAAAATATCAACTAGTTCATCTTGTGTTTCAATTTCTTTGTTCGCAATAATTTCCCTGATTTTAATATGGCGCTGACCTTTATTCATACATTTGCACCTCACACTATCTCTTACCATAGTTTAAACATTGGTATACTTCACTTATTTATGTTAACGTATAATTCGTTTCTTGTACACAATTGTTTTTACAATCATTATACAATTACAACAAAAAGAGGAACAACATATGTTATTCCCCTTTCCCTTTTTGTTTTAGAACGTCATGCGCTTCTGTAACAACTTGCTCAATAGAAACCGGCGAATGATTTTCGCCATTCTCACGCTCTCCATGCCATTTTAGATGGATTAAAAATTCAATATTACCATCCCCGCCCGTAATTGGCGAGAATGTTAAACCTTCGACATCATAGCCTTCCTTCAGAGCAAAATCGACAATCATTTCCACGACAGCTTCATGTACTTTTCTATCACGAACAATGCCTTTTTTCCCAACTTGGTCTCGTCCAGCTTCAAACTGCGGTTTAATTAATGCAGCTACGTCACCATTTAACATAAGCATTGTTTTTAAAACCGGCAATATTAGCTTTAATGATATAAATGAAACATCGATACTTGCAAACTGCGGTAAACCGCGCTCTAAGTCTGCCGGTGTCACGTAACGGAAGTTCGTTCGTTCCATCACAACAACACGCTCATCTTGACGCAATTTCCACGCAAGTTGATTATATCCTACATCTAATGCATAAGATAACTTCGCTCCATTTTGAAGCGCACAATCTGTAAAGCCACCAGTTGATGAACCAATATCTATCATAACTTTATCTTGTAAATCAAGTTGAAATGTCTCTAATGCCTTTTCAAGCTTATAACCACCACGGCTTACATATGGCATAACTTGCCCTTTCACCGTAATCTCTGTATCTTGTGAGATTTTCTCTCCTGGCTTATCGAGTCTCATTTCATTCGCATATACGAGCCCTGCCATAACAGCACGTTTAGCCTTCTCACGCGTTTCTATAAGTCCTCGCTCTACTAATAGTACATCTACTCTTTCTTTTTTTACGCTCATTTGTTACGCCCTTTTTTGTTTTGATGGAATCATTGTATGAATACGGTCTACAACAGCATCTGTCGTCAAACCAATTTCTTCCAATAATTTTGTTACACTACCGTGCTCTATGAAACGGTCTGGAATACCCATTCTTTCAATTAATGCACTATGGTATCCATTTTCAGATGCAAATTCAACTACTCCTGTTCCAAAACCTCCGATTAAACAAGCTTCTTCAATCGTTAAAATCGGTATATTTTTTCCTAAAAGCTCATGTAAATATGCTTCATCCATTGGTTTAATAAAGCGAGCATTCACTACTTTGACTGAAACTCCAGCCTTTTCAAGACGCTCAGCTGCTTCCATTGCCATCGGAATTGTCGTACCAAACGTTAAAATTGCTGCTTGTGTGCCTTCTTTTAACGTTTCCCATGAACCAATTGGAATCGCCTTTAATTCTTCATCCATATGAACGCCAAGTCCATTACCGCGCGCATAACGCAAAGCAATCGGTCCATCTTCATATTGCATCGCCGTATAGACTAAATGTTGACCTTCATTTTCATCTTTCGGCATCATAAGCACCATATTCGGCAAGTGACGTAAAAACGCGATGTCAAATACACCTTGATGCGTTTCACCGTCTGCTCCTACTAATCCAGAGCGATCTATTCCAATGAAAACATTTAAATTTTGACGACAAATATCATGAACAACTTGGTCATATGCTCTTTGTAAAAATGTTGAATAAATTGCTAAGAATGGCTTCATCCCTTGTGTTGCCATACCAGCCGCCATTGTTGTAGCATGCTGCTCTGCAATACCTACATCAATCATGCGATCCGGAAATTCTTTTTGGAATTTCTCAAGTTTCGATCCAACAGGCATTGCAGGCGTAATTGCAACGATACGTTCATCCGTTCTCGCTAGCTTAAGCACTGTTTCACTAACAACAGCACTCCATGCTGGTGCAACTTCCTTCGGTTTAACGAAGTCACCTGACTCGATTTTATACGGTCCTGTTCCATGCCAAGTTCCAATAACGTCACTCTCAGCTGGTTTATAACCTTTTCCTTTTTTCGTAATTACATGAACAAGTACTGGGCCTTTTGTTTTCTTTGCATATTGCAACGTTTCGAATAACTTTTCATAATCATGCCCATCGACCGGACCTAAATATGTAAAGCCTAATTCTTCAAAAAAGACGCCTGATACTAGTAAATATTTTAGACTATCCTTTATTTTCTCTGCTGTCGCAGCAACTTTCCCGCCAACTGCTGGGATTTTCTTCAATATATACTCTAATTCATCTTTTACCCAATGGTACTTCCCTGCGGTACGTAAACGACCAAGTACATTATGAAGCGCACCGACGTTTGGTGCAATTGACATTTCATTGTCATTCAAAATAACAATCATGTCCGTTTTTTCATGACCAATATGGTTTAATGCCTCTAAAGCCATTCCGCCTGTTAATGCACCATCTCCAATGATTGGTATAACGTATTCTTCCGTTTTCTTTAAATCACGCGCTAGAGCCATTCCCATTGCAGCAGATAGTGACGTCGAACTATGACCAGTTTCCCAAACATCATGCTCACTCTCGCAGCGTTTTGGGAAACCACATAGACCTTGGTATTGCCTTAATGTGCCGAATTCTTTGGCACGCCCTGTTAAAATTTTATGTACATAGGATTGATGTCCTACATCCCATAAAAACTTATCTTTCGGACTATCAAATAATTTATGCAGAGCAATTGTGAGTTCTACTACACCTAAATTAGGTGCAATATGTCCACCTGTTTGAGAGAGCTCTTCAACTAAAAACTTACGAATATCCTCACTCAACCCCTCTAGTTCACTAATAGACATATCTTTCAAAAAACTAGGGTTTTGAATTTGCGTTAGATCCACACGGATCACTCACTTTCATTTCATAATCTGTCAACATGTCAAATATTATAAGAAACATTTACACAACACAAGAAATTCTCTTTCTATTCTTTTTATCTTGTCCTGCTTTCAGAAAACACTTCCATTTTTTTCACTTATCATATTATACATCATATTTCTTTACGCGATGAAAAAAATAGCCGCTAACACGAAGTGATAACGGCAATGTAATCTACATATATTTTTGCCAATAACAAGAAAAGAAAAACCTTTTCCTACATTTATATCATAAAATGATGAATGACTCAACAAATGAAAACGCTGTTATATTAGTTATTACGTTTTGCGATTAAATCACAAATAGATAGTAAATATTCATCTTGTAATTGCAAGGAGCTAATAGAATCTTTTGCTTTTGCAATTGTCTCCTCTAAAATAGATTTCGCTCTATCTACAGTAAATAACGTCGTATATGTGCTCTTTTCGTTGGAAGCATCACTACCAATCGGTTTTCCAATCTCTTCTTCTGTTCCTTCTACATCCAAAATATCATCTCTAATTTGGAAAGCTAGACCGATATATTTCGCAAATGCAAGTAGCTTCTCTTCTTGCTCTTCTGTCGCATTAGAAATTATCGCTCCTGCAAGTACAGCAAACTCAAGCAGTTTACCTGTTTTATGCTTATGGATGTACTCTAATTCATTAATTGTAAGTCGTTTTCCTTCAGCTTCCATATCTGCTACTTGTCCAGCAACCATTCCTTCAGGTCCTGCTGCTTTCGCAAGTTCAAGTACAAGCCTTACTTTTTTTTCAGCAGAGATTTCTTTATGCTCATAGGCCATAATAACTTGAAAAGCATATGTCAACAAACCATCTCCTGCTAAAACTGCCATTGCTTCACCAAATACTTTATGATTTGTAGGCTTTCCTCGTCTTAGATCATCATCATCCATACAAGGTAAATCATCGTGAATTAACGAATATGTATGAATCATTTCAAGGGCACAAGCTGCACCCACTCCAAGATTTTTTTCTTTCCCAAACGCTTGTAACGTTGCAAATAAAAGTAACGGGCGGAGACGTTTCCCACCCGCTTCCAAAGAATATGCCATCGCTTCACGAAGCACATTTGGACATTGTAATTCATTTGCATAGCTTACAAGCTTTTCTTCTACGAAAGTTTTACTCTCTTTCAAAAAAGCATCAAAAGCTATATGTGTCACTATGCTTCATCTCCTAAAGCAGTAAACGGTTTAAGCTCTCCATCTTCCCCAAGGATAACTGCCATTTGTTCTTGTACATCTTTCAATTTCTCATCACAAAGCTTAGATAATTCCATACCTTCTTTAAAGTAAGAAATCGCTTCTTCTAAAGGTACATCACCTTGTTCAAGCTTAGAAACGAGATGCTCAAGTTGCGAAATTGCTTCTTCAAAACTTAACTTATTTTCCACTATTCAATTCACGCTCCTCTATGCTTGATACGCTACAATCTAGTATTCCATCTTGTAATTGAACTGAAACAGCATCTCCAAGGCTAACATCTTTCACACTTTTTAACACTTGCTTCTCTTCATCATATACAAGCCCATACCCTCTCATCATTACTTTGAGTGGACTTAATGCTTCAAGCTTTTGAGCAGCTCTCACAAATGCAAACTCCTTCATCTGAAGTAAGGTTTGCATTTCACGTTGCAATTGCTTTTGCAACGTTTCAATTGCCGTTTTCGTTTGTATAATTTTTTGAGATGGGTGGTGCTTTTCTAAATAAAATGAAAGTTGCTTTAATTGATTTACTTTTTTATCTATATAACGCTCTTTCGCTAAAACAAGTTGTTCAAGAGCCCTGTCTAGCTGCTCTTCTTTTTGTTCATACACTTGCCTTGGATAACGGAACGCATAAGATTTTTGTAACACTTGTAGTTTTTCTTCTTTTTTATGTACTCTCTCTCTCATTGCTCTTTGCAATCTCAGAGTTCTTTGTAATACCTTTTCTTGTAACTCTATAATATTAGGTACCGCCAGCTCAGCTGCTGCAGTCGGTGTTGGTGCACGTAAATCCGCAACAAAATCTGCGATTGTAAAATCGGTTTCATGGCCTACAGCCGAAATAATCGGAATCTCACTTGTAAAAATTGCTCTTGCAACTACTTCCTCATTAAAGGCCCATAATTCTTCAATAGAGCCTCCACCACGTCCTACAATTAAAACGTCAATATCTCCCATTTCATTCGCTGTACGAATCGCTTGTACAATCGAGGGAGCTGCTGACTCCCCTTGTACAAGTACTGGAAACACAATAACATTCCCAATTGGGTAACGACGTTTAATTGTTGTTATAATATCGCGAATCGCTGCTCCTGTTGGCGACGTGATTACACCTATTGTTTTAGCATACGGAGGAATTATTTTTTTATAAACTTGAGAAAACAAGCCCTCTTCCTCTAAACGAACTTTTAATTGCTCATAAGCTAAATGCAAGTTTCCAATTCCATCAGGCTGCATGTCTTGAATATAAATTTGATAAGAACCACTCGCCTCGTAAACAGAAATCTTTCCTTTTACAAGTACTTTCATTCCATTTTCCGGTCTGAATTTAATGTTACGATTATGACCCGCAAACATAACCGCTGCAATTCTTGCATTTTCATCTTTCAATGTAAAATACATATGACCACGGCTATGATATTTGAAGTTGGAAATTTCTCCTTTTAACCAAACAGACTGCAAATGCGGATCATACTCTATTTTTGTTTTAATATAGCGTGTTAATGCTGTAACGGTTAAATATTGTTTCTCCATTGCTCTCTCCTCATAGCCGATTCAACTTATTGACAAACAACACCTGCACGCTTTGCAGACTCCACAGTGTTGTGAAGAAGCATTGTAATAGTCATTGGGCCGACTCCTTTTGGCACAGGCGTAATGTATCCTGCAACGTCTAATACGTTATCAAAATCAACATCACCACAAAGTTTTCCTGTCTCTAAACGGTTAACACCAACATCAATTACAACTGCACCTTCTTTAATATAATCAGCTGTTACCATCTTCGCTCTTCCAACAGCTACGATTAAAATATCAGCTAACTTCGATAATTCTTTTATATTTTGCGTCTTTGAATGACAATATGTGACAGTTGCATTTTCATTTAAAAACAGTTGTCCCACCGGTTTACCAACAATATTACTTCTTCCGATTACAACAACATGTTTTCCAGAAATATCAAGATTTGTTTCTTTTACTAATTCCACAATACCGTGCGGTGTACATGGAAGGAATGTATCTTGTCCCGTCATCATACGTCCAACGCTGATTGGGTGAAATCCATCTACATCCTTTTCAGGTGAAATTCTTTCAATGATAGCTTTTTCTTCAATATGTTTTGGTAAAGGTAATTGTACTAATATGCCATTAATACGGTCGTCTCCATTTAAGCGATCGATTTCAGCAAGCAAACGCTCCTCAGTAATCGTTTCAGGAAGTTCAATTAGCTCTGAATAAATCCCTACTTGCTCACAGCCTTTTTCTTTTCCTTTTACATAAGAACGCGATGCTGGGTCTTCTCCAACTAAAATAACTGCTAATCCTGGTACAATCCCTTGCTCTTTTAACTTCACAACTTCTTCTTTTAATTGTGCTCGTTTTTTCTCCGCAACTTCATTTCCTTTGATGATTACTGCTACCATTTTAAGATTCCCCCTTAAAGAAATTACAGTGTATCTTTTATATTAGATAAAACGCCGTTAATAAAACGACGAGATTCCTCATCCCCAAATGTTTTTGCAATTTCAATCGCTTCGTTAATTGTTACATTGTGTGGAATTTCTTCCATGTATTTCATTTCATACACAGCTACACGTAAAATACTGCGATCGACAATACTAATACGCTCAAGCTTCCACTTCTTTAAATTTTGACGAATTGCTGCGTCAATCTCTTCTTTGTTGTCTACAAATCCTACAACAAGTGATTCTAGAAACTCATTTGTTTCTTCACCTTCATCTAGCGTATTTTCCACCGCTACTTTCGGTTCTAATTCACCTGTAATATCCATTTGGTATAATGCTTGCATAGCTCTTTCTCTAGCCGTCCTACGTTTCATTGTAACTCTCCTTTATACTTCAAGTCTTTCCTTATGCTTTGTTATATTATTATAATTTATAAGCCGTCAATTCACTTACTCTTGTAGTTTTCATTGATTTTCCAACCTTATAATACAATGATAATAACACAATTTATCGTTTCACACACGGGGTACAAGGCTGAAAAATAATAAAAAGATTAACTTCAAGTTCCATATCTTATCACAATGTACGTTTTTTGGAAAAATGAAACATTCTCTTTTATATTTCTTATTTTTTGAAATAGTATAATAATTTAGAGGTTTTTAATTTGTGAAGAAATGCAACGATAAAAAAGGCACCTATGTTACTAGGCACCTTTTTCACTCTTACACTGGTTCGATTTCTGTTTTTTGTGTTTCGAATGTTACGCCAACGATGTGAACATTCACTTCTTTTGGCTCAAGTCCTGTCATTGTAAAGAGTGCCTGGCGTATATTGTCTTGAATTTTTTGTGCAACAACTGGAATTGCTACACCAAAATACATAACAACATAAAGGTCAACAATAATATCTTCGTTTGCTAACTCAACCTTTACACCTTTACCGTGATTTTTCTTCCCTAACTTCTCAACAACATCTGTAGCAAAATTACCACGCATTGCCGCTACACCTTCTACTTCAGCAGCTGCAATACCTGCAATTACTTCGATTACTTCTGGTGCAATTTCTACTTTTCCAAGAGTTGTATCTTGACCCATATCTAACATATGTTCAGCCATGAAAAAAACCTCCTTTAATGTATCACTGCGTCACAAGTTCATGCTCTTCCAAAAATTTCGTGTTAAACTCACCTTTTACAAAATCAGGATGATCTAGCAATTGCAAATGGAACGGGATTGTTGTATGTACGCCTTCAATGACAAACTCACTGAGTGCTCGCTTCATTTTTGCAATTGCCTCTTCACGTGTTTTTCCGTGAACAATTAATTTAGCAACCATCGAATCATAGAAAGGTGGAATTGAATATCCCGGATATACAGCTGAATCGACGCGAATACCAAATCCGCCTGGTGGCAAGTACATTTCTACTTTACCTGGAGATGGCATAAACTTTTTGGCAGGGTTTTCCGCATTAATTCGACATTCAATTGCCCAACCATTAAATTGTACTTCTTCTTGCTGTAACGATAACTTTTCTCCAGAAGCAACACGAATTTGTTCTTTAATTAAATCCATCCCTGTTACCATTTCTGTAACTGGATGCTCAACTTGAATTCTCGTATTCATCTCCATGAAATAAAAGCTTTTCGTTTTATATTCATAAATAAACTCAACCGTACCAGCACCTGTATAATCAACCGCTACCGCTGCTTTAACTGCTGCGTCACCCATTTGCTGACGAATATTTTCATCAAGTGCAGGTGATGGACTTTCTTCTAATAGTTTTTGCAAACGGCGCTGAATTGTACAATCACGCTCTCCTAAATGAATGGCATTTCCATGTGTATCTGCCATTATTTGAATCTCAACATGGCGGAAATCTTCAACGTACTTTTCTAAGTATACACCAGGGTTCCCAAAAGCGGTACTAGCTTCTTGCTGTGTAATTTGAATTCCTTTTACAAGCTCTTCTTCATGGCGCGCAACACGAATACCTTTTCCGCCGCCACCTGCAGTCGCTTTAATAATAACTGGATATCCAATTTGATTAGCAAGCTCGATCGCTTCTTCGGTATTTTTAATAATCCCTTGTGAACCTGGTACAATCGGAACCCCTGCTTCTTTCATTGTATCACGTGCAACGTCTTTTGTGCCCATCTTTGAAATAGCTTCTGGGCTTGGACCGATAAAAATCAAGTTACACTCACGGCATAATTCTGCAAAATCCGCATTCTCTGCTAAAAACCCATATCCCGGATGAATTGCATCACAACCTGTTAATTTCGCAACACTAATAATGTTCGTCAAATTTAAATAGCTTTCTTTCGAAATCGTTGGTCCAACACAATACGCTTCATCTGCAATTTGCACATGAAGTGACTCTTTGTCTGCTTCTGAATAAATTGCAACTGTTTCAATATCCATTTCTTTACAAGCACGAACAATTCGTACAGCAATTTCCCCACGATTGGCTATTAATACTTTTTTTATCATCACAAAGACTCCCTTATTACGCTTTTACAAGAAATAGCGGTTGTCCATACTCAACAAGCTGTCCATTATTAACAAGAATTTCAACAATTTCGCCCTCTACATCTGCGTCAATTTCGTTAAATAATTTCATAGCTTCAACAATACATACGATAGAATCTTTCGATACTTTGTCCCCAACACTTACATATTGAGGTGTATCAGGCGAAGAAGAGGAATAAAATGTTCCTACCATCGGTGATGTGATTTTATGTAGGTTTTCATTTTGAACAGCTGTTTTCTCTTCTTGTTTTGGCACTTCTACTTGTGCTGCCGCTACTGTTGTTTCTACTTCAACAGGTGCTGCTGGTTGCATGACTTGTTTTGTTACAGGTGCTTGCACAGTAACTACTTCATTACCACGTTTTTTCATTTTAATTGTTGTACCGTCTTTTTTGTATTCAAATTCATCAATATTAGAGCTATCAATTAATTTAATTAATTCACGAACTTCTTGAATTTTAAACATGTAAAATCCACTCCCATACTCTTGTTTATCCCGTTTTTACAGATTCTCATCACTAAAATTAGATTGACTGTAAAAATACGATGTATTCTATTAGAAAATTCATTTCATTTACTAATAGAAATATTTACTATTCCCATCTTACGATAAATTTTTTAAACATTCCAATTTATATTTCTTTATAATAAATCGAAACTCCTGTGAAAATATTATTCCACTAAAAAATTATTACCTAGTAATAATACCAAGTTTCACACAAAATTGGCAAGACCACTTCCTAAAAAAACATTTTTTACTTTTTCAAAACTTCACATTGTAAACACGTAATTCCCTAACCACTCTTCTTTTTTCTAAGATAAAAAACATATTTTTACCAAATATTATTTTTTTGTTTACGTGCCGTTCATTCTTCCTTCATATAAGAATAGTATGTTCAAAGTGTATAAAATTTATTGTAGTGAGGTGTGGACATATGATATGGCTCATTCTATTCTTGCCTGCCGTAGTGATTTGGGCATTTGTCCTCTTCATCCACGTCAAATCTGGAAAAAGTAATCACCATTATCATGAACCATTAATCTTTTACTCACAGCGTATTTCCCCGTTTCCAATTGAAAAGACTAAATACAACAAAGATGAAATAGAAAAAAGCTATCGAAATCGATAGCTTTTTTCTATTATTCTTTTATCTCATTTGAAGCAGCAACACCTATTATAATTTCAATTTATTTTACTGATGGATCAAATTTCACACCTACATCTTTTGGACCACCTTCACTTCTTACAAGCTGAATAATTTTATTCGCTTCTTTTTGTGAATGCTTTGCTGATTTAACCGTTACTTTAATGTCCGTTCCATCAGCTCTTACAAGAGCATCTTTATATCCACCTTGAGATTTAATCACTGTCTCAAGTAATTGTTGCTTCGTTTCCATTGTAGTGATTGCATCAAGATTATCTTTCGCTTTACTCTTTTCTTCTGCTGAAGATTTCGATGACTTCATTACATTTTGTAGCTTTTCTTTCTCTACACTACGCTGATCTTCCATTTGCATACGTAGCGCTGTGAAATTCTCATCGCTTGATTGAACTGTTACGCTAGCCTCTTTTTTACTTGTTTCTTTTTTGTCATTCTCTTTTTTGTCTGTTTCTTTATTTGTAGTTTCCTTGCTTGTACTTTCTTTTGTTGTCTCTTTATTTGTAGTTTCTTTCGTTGTTTCTTTTGTAACTGCTTTATCAGCACCTTGCTTTTCTTGTCCCATCTTTTCACCCGTTGCCGGTGCTGCTGTATTCATTTTTTCAGGAGTTGTTACGTAATAAACAGATAGTACAACCACTAAACTTAACATCGTTAATAGCCAAACCGTTTGTTTTTTTAACACTTTATTTCCTCCCTATCAATTTTTCGGTGATACTGAAACGCGATGAGATGGTACATCTAACAATCGCGTCACAGCTTCTTTTACCATTGCTTTTATTTGTATATTATCCACTCCCTTTGCTACGACAAGAACACCTCTTACTTGCGGTTTCTCTGTTCGCAAAACAATTGGAGTTTCTTTATCACCTTCACGTATAATGACGGTCTTTTCATCAAGAGACTCGTCCTCTACTTCCCTTTTACCGCCTGCTTTATCAGTTTCACCTGTTGTTTGCGAGCGTTTCACTGTATTTTTCTCGAGTATTTTTTCTTCAGATGAATCTAAGTTCACTTTAATAGTTACATCTTTTACTCCAGCTATCTCTTCTAAAGAAGCTTTCAATTCTTGTTCATACGCTTTTTCATATTTTTCTACATTTGACATATTATCATTGTTTTTTTGTCCGAAAGTTGGTACATCTTTATCTTGGTTTTGACTTGTCTTTTCTTTAAACACAGGCACTTCTTCTTTTTTAGGTGCAAAGAAATTACTAGAAAACATAAGCACAATCCCAAGTATGAGTAGGACAAGCAAAAACTTAGGTGTTACTTTTCTCCCCTTCTCATTACTTTCTTTTTCATCCCCATTCAATAAGTTTCGAAAAAATGAGAACCTCGAATTTTTATCTTTATTGTCCATTTACGCTACCTGTCCTCCCTTCCATCTGAACTTGGATTTGTTTATCCTCTAGTTGCCACCTGCTTGAAAAGAAATTTTCCATTTCTACATTCGTTTCTTCTAATTTTTTTGGTGGTTCTTTCGTATTAATTTCAATTGACTTTACTGTTTCGATTGCATCATTTTTACTACGCTCTTTTTCTTTCAACGTCACAACAACAGATTGAATATCTTTCGCTGACTTTACTTCTTCTGCATGTTTCACTGCGACTATTTGTATTTCAGAGACTGTCATACCATACTTTTTCTCAAACTCTTTTCCTACGTCTTTTTTCATTTTGGTAGCCATCTCTTCTAAACTATATGCACGTGTTAGAGCTTGTATTTCTTTTTTCTTCGAATCTATCGAATTTTTTACTGATCCATCTGCTACGTACTTTTCTTCATTGAAATTTGCGATAACTTCATTTACATCTGTTTGTAACAACTTAAATAGAGGCGTTAAAATTAATACAACTAACAATAGACTTACAACGAATTTAACGTACTTTTGTAAATTTGAATTCGGAAGAATAAGATGAAGCATTGTCGCTAAGAGTAAAAAAACGATAATATTTCTAATCCACTCTGTAACAAATTGCATACTCTTCACCTCCTATCGCATCATGAGCGTAATGTTCCCCGCAGCAATAATAATCGTGATACTTAAAAAGAACATAAACGACACGATAGCTAAACAAGCAAATACGTAAATGATACTTCGTCCGATAATATCTAAACATTGAATAATTGCTCCTCCGCCAACTGGTTGCAATACTGCCGCTGCGAATTTATAAATAAATGCGATACAAAATATTTGAATCGCTGGAAAAGCGACAATTAGGCACAGAATGACGAGCCCGATAATCCCGACTGTATTTTTTAATAATCCAGATGCACTAATAACGGTATCCGCTGCTTCAGTAAACATCCTTCCTACTACAGGAATGAAGTTTCCTGTTACAAATTTAGCAGTTTTCACAGCTATGCCATCAGCAACAGCTGAAGCGGTTCCCTGTACAGATAATACCCCTAAAAAAACCGTCAAAAAGATACCCATAATCCCAACGCTAACGTTTTGCAAAAGCTTGGACAATTTCGTAACTTTATATTGATCACTCATCGTGCTTACAATACTTAATATAGTTGCAAGTAATAAAAGTGGTAGAACGATATAATTCATAAGAAGCCCACTCGTATTCATTAAGAAAATGATGATTGGATGGAAAAATGCTACAGACACGACACCGCCACCAGTCGCTATGAGTGCAAGTAAAATTGGTAATAATGCTAGTATGAAATCTACCATTGTTTGTATCGTCTCTCTTGCATATGTCATAACAACATAAAAACTATTTAAGGCGAAAATAATAAGTACCATGTATACGACTGCATCCGCAATTTTACTTACACTACTCTTTGAAAAAGAAGATTGTAGTGATTGCAACAATGCACTGAAAATCGTAAGCATAATGAGCGTTCCAAGTAACTTTCCATTTGCAACAAGCTCGTGAAATAAATATTTTAATAGACCTATCATCCACTCTTTTATGGAGAACTCTTTTTCTCCCTTTACAAACTCCATAAAGCTTCCTTTTTGACTCTCTGGTAAATAGCCTCCGTACTTTGTAACAAGCCCGTCCCAAAATTGCTTCACATCTTCAATTCCGAGCTTATCCAATTGTTGATCAACGACGTTTGTTTCTATAGGAGAAGCTTGTACAACAATCGGTAAAGAAAAGAAAAGGAAGCAAGCAAACAGCAGCTTAGCTCCGAACTTCCTCAACATGCACTCCCCCTTATCCCGTAGGCAAAAATCCGAGAATTGTTTCAATTACAACCGTCAAAATGGGAATTGCCATAACGAGAATCAAAATTTTTCCAGCTAATTCAATTTTCGAGGCGATTGCACCTTGACCAGCATCTTTTGTAATTTGTGCACCAAACTCAGCGATATAAGCAATCCCTATAATTTTTAATAATGTTTCTACATATACGTTGCTAACCTTTGCTTCACTCGCCACTCTCTCAATCATTTGCAAGATAGAATGAATTTGATCGATTAAGAGAAGAAACATTACGCTACCAACGAACACAATAAATAACGATGTAATACTAGATTTATGCTGATTTAAAACCGCGGCTAAAAACGTAGCAACGAGGCCTAATCCGACAATTTGTATAATTTCGATTCGAACCGCCTCCTTTACTGGAAGAGAAAGACACTTTTAATCTTGTCGAACAGAGTATTAATTAAAAATGCAACATGAAATAAAATAACGACAAAACCGACAAGGATAACCCAATTTGCAATATCCTCTCGCTTTAATTCTTTTAGTACGGTATGAATGAAAGCTAAAACAATGCCGATTCCGGCGATTTGAAATATTAATCCAACATCAATGGACATCGCCTTTCTCCCCCCTATAGCAGTAAAATTACGATAAGTAGCCCTGCTAACACTCCTAAACTCTTTATCATTTTTTCGTATTGTAGTTGTAAAGCTTTTGCTTCTCCTTCTTCTCTCTCCAAATGTGTAATACATAACCGAATATGTTTTTGTTGTGATTCACGATCATGTTGTCCAAGTGTTTCACCAAATTGTTGCAGTATTTCATACTCGGTTTGTTTAAACGCCGTTAATGTCCAGTTCTCTTTCAAACTATCGATCCAAGCCTCTCTAACTGTTTGTTCCCCGTTCTCTAGACGCCTCGCAAAGCTTTGAAATATCCAATTTAATGGCTTCGGCATTTGTTTAACCAATCGCTCAGCCGCTTCAGATAAAGGCGTGTGCCCATACATAATCTCCGCTTCTAATGATTGCAATGCCGCTTTCAATAATCTAAGTTGCCGCGGTCTCTCACTGTATCGTTTAGCGTATGAAAATCCGAAAAAGGTACTGACCGCAACTATTAATACCGCACCAAATATTTTCACCATACGCCTTGAGCCTTTCTATGCGGTAATACTGGCTTGCCATATTTATCTTTCACTTGCATAACCGTTCCTGGCCCTCTCGCTTTTGACAATTCCACAAACCTATCAAATACGCCAAGTTCCAGCACCGCCTGCAGCGATGGACGTTTCACAACATCATCATAAGAAAATCCGTGTGCACTTATAAAAAGCTGAACGCCTGCATGCACCGCCTCCATAATCGCTTCACTATCTTCTTTACGTCCAATTTCATCTACGATCAAAATATCTGGGCTCATAGAACGAATCATCATCATCATTCCTTCAGCTTTTGGGCAAGCGTCTAATACATCTACTCGCGTGCCAAAGTCATATTGCGGAATCCCCTTTACACAGCCGGCAATTTCTGATCGTTCATCAACAATTCCCACTTTACAAGAAGGAATTTCCGAAGCACTAACACCTTGACTCATGCAGCGTGCCACATCTCTTAATAATGTTGTTTTCCCCGTTTGTGGTGGGCCAATTACCATCGTGTTTAACCATCTTGATGCATAAAGGTATGGCAGAAGTGGCTCAGCAATCCCTATTTTTTGACGAGCAATACGAATATTAAACGAAGAGACATCCCGGATCATTTTCACTGCACTTTTTTCTGTAATGACTTTTCCCGCCAGGCCAATTCTATGTCCCCCTCGTAGTGTCACATATCCACGTTTCAATTCCTCTTCCATCGTATAAATCGAAAATTGACTCAATTTATTCAATAAGTAGATTGCATCTTCCGCTGTAGCAACATAGTCATAAAAAAACACTTCACCATGTGCGATACACTCTAGTGGCCTTCCAATTCGAACGCGAATTTCCTCTAGAGAATCGTATTGCTTACAACCTTCAACTAACTGTTTCATCGTTTTCGGTAATACTTCTAATACTTCTTTCATAAGCTTCTCCCCACTATAATCGACTTACTATTTCAACAACGCGATAAAAATGCAGCCAATTCCAAGTGCTAGAAAAAAGAGTTTCAGGAAAGAAATTTCACTTGCTACACTCGCTATGCCAATTGTCATTGTTAAAATTAATACGGTCGGTCCAACAAACGCCAACATACCATTTATAAACAATGCTTTTTTCGCATCATTCACGTAAAGCATAAGCAAAGCGGCGAATATTTCCGCGCTTCCTGAAAACACCCGAAGTAACCCCATCACAAGTACGGATGTTTCCATTGCCGCTAGCCACTGTTTCATTCTCCCACCTTCTCCCATAACGGTTACTATTGCCGTATGCTCAAAAAGAATATATTTGTACAACCATATGCAGAGGTTGTCTATTTCAGAAGTAAAAACATAATTATTCTCTAACGCCTTATTTAAATCTGAATATTCTTATTTTTTATGGTGTATTATGATATATTTAATTTAAAAGGGGTATAAACGATGCGGCACGTTACTTTATTACCACTTGATTTACGCTATGCAAATGTGATTTTTGAGCTATCAAGTGAACCACACGTAAAAAATGCATTAGGAATACAGGTAGAAAAAGTCGAAGACACGAAGGCATTTCTTCTTTTTGCAATAGAAGAAGAGCGCCAAAAGAAGTCTTTATCGAGAGTGATTGTAGATGAAGAAAATGAAATAATTGGCCTCACCACACTTAAACATATTAATTATGAGAAAAAGCACTCTCACATTGGCAGTTGGCTCGGCTATCCATACTGGGGAAAAGGATATAATGAGGCCGCTAAAAAAGAAATCTTTAAAGTCGCTTTCTTAGACTTACAACTTACATACGTATTCGCTGGTGCTAAAACGACTAACATTCGCTCGTTAAGAGCACAAGAAAAACTACCTTATATTTCATTGCATGTGGAAAACAAGTTTCCAGGCGAACATACTGCACTTGAGAAAGAAGTAAAGTCACCTTGCTCACTACATGTCGTATCACGCAAGAATTTTTTAAATTGGCTGGACGTACAAAATGAGGGGGGAAAATATGAAGGTATTAAAAATTAGTTTAACAATTATAGTAGAATTAGCCATTATTTATCTTTTTTCCAAGATGGTCTCTTGGTCCTTTATGGAGAGTTTTTTCCTAGGAAGCTTAGCCATATTTGCAATTACGTGGTTAATTATTATGAGTAACCATAGAAACAATATTACAGATCACGCAATAAGTAAGACATTAACTGGTGTGGAGACTGGTGAAATAAAACCATTTCAAATTGTTTTCACTCCATATATCGCGGGTACTCTTTCACTTGTCTTAGTTAGTTTTGTTATAACTGCCATTTACTATCTACCCTACTTTCTATAAAAAAAGCACTCGTGATGATCACGAGTGCTTTTTTACTATGCACGAGAAACGTATTTACCTTCACCAGTGTTGATGATAAGCATTTCGCCTTCGTTAATGAAGATTGGTACTTGTACAACAAGACCAGTTTCTAATGTAGCTGGTTTTGTTACGTTAGAAGCTGTGTCACCTTTAATACCAGGTTCTGTCTCTGACACTTTTAATTCAACAGTATTCGGAAGTTCAACACCAAGTACTTCATCTTGGTATGTCATAATAGATACTTCCATGTTTTCTTTTAGGAATTTTAATTCGCGCTCAATTTGGTTTTCACCAAGTTCGATTTGCTCATAAGTTCCGTTATCCATAAATACGTGAGACTCACCACTCGCGTATAAGTATTGCATACGACGGTTTTCGATGTGTGCTTTTTCTACTTTTTCACCTGCACGGAATGTTTTCTCTTGAACAGATCCTGTGCGAAGGTTACGTAGTTTAGAGCGAACGAATGCAGCACCTTTACCTGGCTTTACGTGTTGGAAATCCATTACTTGCCAAAGGGCATTGTCCACTGAGATTGTTAAACCTGTACGAAAATCGTTTACTGAAATCATGTAAAAAAATCCTCCTGTGTATTACAAAATAATAAGTTCTTTTGGTGATTTCGTTATTACTTCATTACCTTCACTTGTTACAATGATATCATCTTCAATACGTACCCCGCCAACACCTGGAATATAAATACCTGGTTCTACTGTTACAGCCATACCTGGTTCAAGTACTGTATCAGAACGGAACGCTAAACCTGGTGCTTCATGGATTTCAAGACCGATTCCATGACCAGTAGAGTGTCCGAAGTATTCACCATATCCTTTTTCCGTTATGTAATCACGCGTTAATGCATCCGCCTCACGGCCCGTTAAACCAGCTTTAATACCGTTCACACCACGTAGTTGTGCTTCTAAAACGATATTATAAATTTCTTTTAATTTATCAGATGGCTCACCGACTGCAATCGTACGAGTAATATCAGAGCAATATCCTTTGTAATAAGCACCGAAGTCTAATGTAACGAAATCTCCTATTTCTATCACTTTTTCAGATGCCACGCCGTGCGGTAATGCCGAACGAAGACCTGAAGCAACGATAATATCAAACGAAGAAGATGTTGCTCCTTGTTTTCTCATGAAAAATTCAAGTTCATTTGACACTTCAATTTCAGATACTCCCGGGCGAATGAATGATAGAATATGCTCAAAGGCAGCATCTGCAATCTGTGCAGCTTCCTTTAATATCTTAATCTCTGAATCAGTCTTTATCAAGCGTAACTTTTCTACAAGCCCAGAAGTTGGGATAAATTCAGCTTCGATCGCTTCATTATGCGTTACGTAAGAGCTATATGTAAGGGTATCTTGTTCAAATCCTAGTTTTTGAATTCCAAGTTCTTTAACTTGTTTCGCAACTTCATCAAGAATCAATCCTGCATGCTGTACAATTTCATACCCAACCGCTTGCTTACCAGCTTGCTCTACATAACGGAAATCTGTAATAAATAGAGCACGTTCTTTTGAAATTAGTACAACACCAGCTGTTCCTGTGAAATTCGCCATATATCTACGGCTATGTTCATTCGTTAATACGATACCGTCAATACCAGCATCATCAAACGCACTTCTTAATCTCTCGATCTTTTCCATTACTTTATGCCTCCCTCAATTTCTCCATTAATGCAAATAACGCTAGCTTATAACCATAAAAACCAAATCCAACAATTTGCCCCGCACAAACAGCCGCTGTCACAGATTCATGACGAAACGACTCACGCCCGTGAATGTTAGAAATATGTACTTCAATAACTGGAATCGAAACACTTGCGATAGCATCCCGAATCGCATAGCTATAATGCGTAAATGCACCTGGATTTAGAATGATTCCTTCATATATGTCATCAGCCTCATGAATAATATCAATAATAGCTCCTTCATGATTCGATTGAAAACATTCTAACTCCACTCCCATTTTCTCTGCTTCTTGTTTCATATCTGTTTCAAGCGTCGCTAACGTTCCTTCTCCATATACATTTACCTCTCTGACACCAAGGCGATTTAGGTTAGGACCATTTACGAGGAGTAACTTTTTCATTTTCTTAAAACTCCTTAATATTAAAGAATGTCTATACGACATTTTAACATACGAATCACTTGTTTGAATAGTTTGTCTTCTCGAGCCCTTCTCCTCTATTTGTATTGTTCGCTTCGAATGCAACAGAGTATGAAATAAAGACACCATATAATATAAAGATACATGCTGTTGTTATGATTGTTTCTTTCGGTAAATGAAGTGCACTTTTAATAACTGGTGCCATTATCCCCATTCCAAAAAATAATAATGCCCACCAAAATAAACCGTATAGTATACCAGGTAATACGCCTTCAAACTTTTTAAAAAAAGCTTTATAGAGCAAGGCCACTAAAATTGAAAGAAGTCCCATACAAACGATGCCTAGTACATTTCCCCAAACCCCTTCTTTCCAATCTCCAAATGCAAACGGTAAAAGGAAATAATTAGGTCCAGCTTCTGTAAACGAGAATATATGAAGGAAATACCATATACTTCCCCAAAACAAGCCACCAAATAAACCAATTTGTACAAAGTTCCTTATCGTTGATTGTTCTTGATTCACATTGACACCTCCGCTCAATAGTATGCCCGAAACTATTTTGAAGCATGTTTAAATTCTGCGAAATTTGTCTATAAAAAGAATAAGAAATGTCCTACTCTCGTAACATTTCCCCTTGTCATCTGCTTGTATTTGTCGATAAAATAAAGGAAACTCGGTGATTGTCTTATTTCAAAATGGCAGGACCAAGTATGACAATTACCTCTTTTTCTACATAAGAGAGAAACAAATACAGGTTGGTGTTAACATGGCAGAAGAGTCAAAACAAATATATGGCGGGCAAGCAGTCATAGAAGGAGTTATGTTTGGCGGTAGAGAATATACTGTTACAGCGGTTCGTCGTAAAGATAAATCGATTGAATTTTATCGATTACCACGCGTTCGTAATAGAGCATTATCTATCCTAAAGAAGATTCCATTTATACGAGGTATTGCCGCTATCGTGGACGCAAGTGCGAATGGAGCGAAGCATTTAAACTTTGCTTCAGAACGATTTGATGTCCACCCAGAAGAAGATGAACAAATTGCAAATACAAAAGAAGAACAATCAAAATTAACGATGGTATTAGGAGTTGCAGCAGTTGGCGTTTTATCATTCATATTCGGTAAAGTAATTTTCACAGCAGTTCCTGCACTATTAGCTGAACTAACGAGACCGATTTTCCCATCTCATACAGGGCAAATCATTGTCGAAAGTGTCATTAAGCTCATGTTACTATTGAGCTATATATACTTTATTTCTTTAACCCCACTTATTAAGAGGGTGTTTCAGTACCACGGTGCAGAGCATAAAGTAATTAATGCTTATGAGAATAATCTTCCACTAACTGTAGACAATGTTCAAAAGCAAACTCGCCTCCATTATCGCTGTGGCAGTAGCTTTATAATATTTACAGTCATTATTGGAATGTTTGTTTATTTCCTAGTTCCTACAGATCCACTTTGGGCAAGGGTAGTAAACCGAATTTTATTAATTCCAGTTGTTCTCGGCATTTCTTTTGAAGTATTACAATTTACCAATCGATTACGAGATGTCCCTGTTTTGCGAGTACTTGGATATCCAGGATTATGGCTGCAACTATTAACAACGAAAGAACCAACAGATGATCAAGCGGAAGTTGCAATCGCATCGTTTGAAGAATTATTACGTTTAGAAAACAAACAATAATTATTTAAAAATGGTGTTCAACTCCTTTCCTCATCGTTAATATACTAATTTTAATATATGTTTTTAGGAGGTGTCCCTTATGAACGGTCGTTCGTTTACATTCGCTATATTTGTGCTTATTATCGGATTAGCAATATTCGGCCTTGTTTCATCTGTTATTACAGATCCAATGGGAGTATTGAAAAACATTGGTATCATGTTAGCTGTCGTCGGTATCTTTTACTTACTCTACAAAATGTTTACAAACTCTAGTGGTTCTGCAAATTCGCAAAGCTCATATAAGCGTGCAGCGAAACAATCGAACCGCAAACACGGGAAACAAAATGTAGCACCCCTAAGTAATTCTTTCTTGAAACGAAATGCTTCTGATGACAAGGGGAAAAAGGGTAATTCTCCATCGTTGAAAAGAAAAAGAAAACAATCTCATTTAACTGTCATTGAAGGTAAAAAAAACAAAAAGAAAGACCGTGCTTCCTTTTAGGAAATACGGTCTTTTTTTATCTCAATTAGTACGGGCAAATAATCAGTGGGGATGAGAAAAGCCCCGACTGATTAAAGTTTCACTTTATATGTTGAAGTACTTCTTTCAAACTTTTTTCTTTCATACTTTCGATACGAAGGTGATGGTTTTCAAATTGCAAATTTCTTGTCACATCATTAGGTACGACGACACATTTTAATCCCGCTGCAATCGCTGCTTTCAATCCATTTAATGAATCCTCAAACACAACAGCTTCCGATGGTTCAACTCCTAATTCTTCTATCGCAACTTTATAAAGAGCTGGATCTGGTTTTACCTTCTCGACATCTTCTCTCGTTTTAATCACTTCAAAATACTCTCTAATCTGTAGCTCTTCTAAAAAACGAACGACCCACTCTCTAGATGAGCTAGAGGCTAATGCGATTTTTAATCCCATTTCTTTCGCTTCTTCTAAATATTCTTTTACCCCGTCACGCGCTTCTGGTATTTTCATTTTCTCTTTATGTAAAATTGTTACTTTTTCCTTTAATGTATGCTCATTAAACTTTTCTTTTAATTGCTCTTTTAAAAATGCATAAAGTACTTCATCTGTCGTTCCAATACATTTTGCAAATTCCTCTAAAGGTAACTCGCCGCCGTATTCACGAACAGCATCTCTGAAAGAGTGAAACCATATTGTTTCTGTGTCCACAATTAATCCATCAAAATCAAAAATAATTGCTTTCATTATTCTCCCGTCCTTTTCGATTGAAATAAAAAAGGAAACGCCACACGTTCCCCTTAATTACTTTTCTCTTCATTTGCTTTTTGAACACCACGAAGTGTTTCTACTCGAACTTTATCTTGTTCAAAGTACTGTACTAAATCACCGATACGGTCAATTGATTCCCAACTTAAATGATGTTCAATTCCTTCTACATCATTATAAATTTTGCTTTCATCCACACCGATAATGCGCATAAACTGTTCTAACAATTCATGACGATATACAAGACGTTCTCCGATTTTTTTACCTTTTGATGTTAATACAAGCCCTCTATATTTTTCATAAATTAGATATTCGTCCTTGTCTAATTTTTGTACCATTTTTGTTACAGAGGATGGATGTACACTAAGCGCTTCAGCAATATCAGATACACGGGCATAACCCTTTTCATCAATCAACAAATAAATTTGTTCAATATAATCTTCCATACTAGGGGTAGGCATCGGTTTCCTCCATCCAATTTCATTTTGCTTATTCCGTACGAAGCAATCAATAAAATGATACACCAGAAAGAATAACGTGACAAGGTGGAAACGAGCCTAAATATATAAAACAAAAAAAGAATCCATATTCAGATACAGATTCCCCTTATGTAAAATATTGAATTTCTGCATCAGGAAAATACTCATGTATATAACCTCGTATTGTTTCTTCTAATACTTCCGCATCATCCTTTTGATATACATATTTCCCAATACCGTATCGTCCCCATTTATATTTCCGCTTCTCTTCATCCATTTCAAGCTTTGTATTTGGATAACGCTCTTGAATGACCTTTTTTGCCGGTTTCGTAAAGCGATGTTGAATTAATTCGAACGTTAAATTTGGTATCGTCATGTCTTTTAACGCATTGTACAATCGTTCAAACAATTCACGGTACCCTTCTTCCCACCCTTCATGCATATAAAGTGGAGCAACAATAAAACCAAGAGGATAATTAGCCCCCGCTACTTTACGTGCAGCCTCAATTCGTTCTTCAAATGGTGATGTCCCAGGTTCAAAATTTTTAATCACATAACGTGAATTAATACTAAATCGAAAACGCGTTTTCCCATTATGCTTTGCATCTAATAAATGATCAACGTGCGAATATTTTGTAACGAAACGTAAACGTCCATGTTCACTTTCTCCGATAAACTCTATCGCCCGCTTTAATGCATGTGTTAAATGATCAATTCCGACGATGTCTGATGTACATGCCGCTTCAAATCTTGTTATTTCAGGGGCCCTTTCATCCATATATTGCTTTGCCTTCTCAAATATTTCATCTAGATTCACATACACCCTTACGTAAGGTTTACTACCAAGTGTCGTTTGCAAATAACAATAATGACAATGTCCCATACACCCTGTTGCAAGCGGGATTGCATATTCAGCTGATGGCTTTGATGTATCAAACTTTAATGTCTTCCTCACCCCAACGACTAGTGTCGCTTTTGCATTACGATACTTTTGCAATTCATTTTCGCCTGGCAAATTTCTAATTTGATTGTGTGATGTCGTTTCACGAATTTCTAATCCCATCTTCGTAAACTTCTCATAAAGCTCTTTTCCAAGCGAATATTCGAGTGCCCTCGGTTCAAAGTAAACGATTTTTGGCATAAATGGTTTCATCTGCTTCCCTCCTCTCGTTAATATGGGAAACAAAGTAAAATTAACACAGATTAAAGTTTTCCACTTCAGTAACTTGCGTTGCAAGTTACTGAATGTTATAATTTGGATAACAGCTACCTTGCAACGCAAGTTACCTGGGTAAAAGGTGGTGAAATCATGCACAGCCAAATGTTAAAAGGTGTGCTCGAAGGTTGCATCCTATACATCATTTCACAAGAAGAAGTGTACGGATATGAACTGAGTACAAAATTAAATAAACACGGCTTTACATTCGTAAGCGAAGGAAGCATATATCCGTTATTGTTACGTATGCAAAAAGAAAAATTGATTGAAGGAACATTAAAAGCCTCCTCACTCGGTCCAAAGCGTAAATATTATCACGTAACCGATAAAGGATTAGAACAGCTTGAAGAATTTAAAAAAAGCTGGGGAATGGTTTCAACGACCGTAAACAACTTATTACAAGGGGAGTGATAGGGATGAATGCGCAAGACATGGTTGAATTGAACAATAAAAAACGTGAACTTTTAACACCTGAAAACGAATCTACTTACGGTGATATGTTAGTATATCTTCGATTATCTAACGTACCCGAGCGACAAATGGAAGAACTTTTACTAGAAATATTAGATCATCTTATCGAAGCACAAACAGAAAATAAAAATGCTTACGACATCTTTGGAGATGATTTACAATCTTATTGCGATGAACTTATATCAGCTTCACCAACCCAAACAAATCTAGAAAAAACTTCTTTAATTGGATTTTCTATTAGTTTACTCCTTGCTATACAGTTTGGAATCGATGCCCTTGTATCATTTTTCATTTTAATCTTCGGGAAGAATACCGAACAATTAAACCCAGCTTTTAGCATCCCTGGAACTACTTTGTTTGTTTCACTTATTATACTAGGTATACTTTTCATTTTACATTTATTAAAGCGCTATTCCTTTAATCAGAAGATTAATTGGAAAAGAAGGATTCTCTTTGGTTTCGCCTTTGCTACTCCATTTTGTTCAGCTGTATTCTTAAATATTTATTTCAAAAAGCAACCCTATCTCATTTATCATCTAACCTTTTGGCAAAACGCCTTAATCGCTATTCTATTTTTTATTTTATATAAATTACTATACAAAAAAACAAATTTTTAACAGCCTTTCAAAAGGCTGTTTTTCTTCTGTCTAATTTTACAAATTGAAAAATTTCATAAAGAAAATAAGAAAAATGCAAAATAATTAAAGTTAATTGTTGACGTGATGCTTTTATTATCGGTATCATAAATCTTCGTGAGCAATTATTTTTCGTTATACGATTTTTTTATTATTACTGAATTTTTGAGAGGAGAAATTTGATGTCAGTTAAGAAGAAAACGCAAGTACGCACCGGCAAAATGGTACGTGAACTAATGTTAGCAGACGAAGATGTAAATGCTTCGCTAATTATGGTATATAGTGAAAACGGTGTAAACGCAGAAATTAAAATCGAGGGCTTAACGCCAAAATGTAACGAAGAATTATTTTTGAGCGGAAACGTGGATTGGAACAAGAGTGTTATTTATAAAATTGTTGATTTCACTGGGAACGCTGAGGTTGGTAAAGTTACATTAACAGCGATGAACAAAAACAATGTTTCTCTAGAAGTTGAACGCGTTATGTGGAGCAAAGAAAATAAAGAAGCTGCTGAGCAAGAAGAAACAGTTGTAGAAGCTACTCCGAAAAAAGAAGTAGTTGTAGAAGCTCCAAAAGCAGTTACACCAGCTCCAAAGCCTGTTACGCGAGTAGAAACACCTACTGCAGCACCTAAACCTACTCCGGTACCAACGCCGAAGCCAGTAAGTGTTGAAGCAGCTGTAGAATTATCTACTCCAGCACCTGTGAAAAAAACAGTACCTACTCCAGTTAAAAAGCAAGAGACAGCTCCGGTTACTCCTGCAAAACCGAAGCAACCTGCTTTGACTGAAACAAATACAAAACTACAAGAAAATTATGTTAAACTTGTGAAAAAGACAATTGAAGTTTGTCAAGATTACGAGCTTGGCATCGACATAGATGATTCTATTGAAGGATTAAAAGAAGAGCTACAAAGCCAAGGTATTAGCGTTACATTCGACAAAGAAATTATGGACGTTGTAAATCGCCTTCGTTCTTTACAAGATAAAGGAATCAAAGTAGAAAAAGTACTTAATTTACTATAAAAATAAGGAGATGGCGGTCGCCATCTCCTTATTTTTTATAATTCCATTCGTTACTTTCATACTTCTCTTTTGCTAATGTTTGAACTTCATGAAGCTGTTCTTCTGTTAGTTCATACGGAACAAGCTCTATATCTAATCCTTTTTCAAATCCAGTTTCAAACGCTTTAATTAACTGTTCAATCGTAAATGTACGAGCTGTTAATTCATTAATCGCTACCGCTTTAGAAGAAAACATATTTTTCATACGCTCTTTTACACGTTCATTCGGGAATAAAAATAGATCGTATAACTCATCTAAATCTATTTCTAACGGAATCGAACCGTGCTGTAAAATAACACCTTTTTGACGTGTTTGAGCACTACCTGCGATTTTTCTTCCTTCAACTACAATTTCATACCAAGATGGTGCATCAAAACATACTCCTGAACGCGGATTTTTTAAATTCTCACGATCCTCTTCTGTTTTCGGAACTGCATAATACGCTTCTAATCCTAATGCCTTAAAACCGTCTAATAACCCTTGTGAAATAACGCGATACGCTTCTGTAACTGTTTTTGGCATATTTGGATGATCTTCAGACACAATAACACTGTACGTTAATTCTTTATCATGTAATACACCCCTGCCGCCTGTTTGACGACGAACGAAACCATATTCTTTTTCGTTAACTACATCCATATTAATGTCTTTTTCAACACGCTGAAAATATCCTACTGTTAATGTCGGCACTTCCCATTCATAAAAACGAATTGTTGGCGACATTTTCTTTTCACTTTGCCAATTTAATAAACATTCATCTAACGCCATATTAAATGCTGGTGAACATTGACCAGAGTTAATATAACACCATTTTTCTTTTCCCATCCTGCACCTCATATAACCAATTATTTTTCACATTCTCTAGTCTACCAAATTCGACAAAATTTGTGAAAGAATACGAAATTTCTTCTTATATGCGAATGAATCTGTTGCATAAATACATATGGGCATTATAATATTGAAAGTAGGATTAGAAAAAAGGGAGCGATAGCATCGTGTCAACAAACTTGATTATTATACTAGCCGCAATTGCAGCATTCATCGGCTACACTGTATGGATGTATTTCTATCAGAAGAAATTAATTAAAACACTTTCAGAAGAAGAATTTCGCGCTGGCTACCGTAAAGCACAGCTTATCGATATTCGCGAAGCAGATGAATTTAACGCGGGACATATTTTAGGCGCGCGTAACATTCCATTATCACAAATTCGCCTTCGCTACAAAGAACTCCGCGAAGATCAACCTGTTTATTTATATTGCCAAAGCGGATTCCGTACAGGTCGTGCAGCTCAATACTTAAAGAAACAAGGCTACAAAGATTTCTACCAATTAAAAGGTGGATTTAAATCTTGGTCAGGCAAAATTAAAAAGAAATAACATACAAAAACTAGCTGTATAATTCAGCTAGTTTTTTCATTCCATATTGTTCGCAATGTACAGTAGATTTTGTTTAATCACATCTTCATCTTTCTCATCTACATTACGATATAATAGCTGATATTCAATCCCCTTCTCTTTCCATATAAGCGTAGCAAATTCGTCCCCTCGCTCGTAATCATCCTTATTTTTAAAATAAGCAGGCGCTCCATTATTCAATTTCATTTGTTCTTGAAATCGATTCTCTTCTACGAGGTATGGAAAACTGTAAGAAAAGTTGGCCACTATTAATTCTATATAATCATGCCTTTCTTTCTCTTGTTGCTTATATTTAATCGTTAAGACAGCATTCTTCTTTCCCATCGTTCTTACCTCTCCATGCACATCACTCGTAATGTCATAAGGTAAAAACGTTGGAACTTTAAACTTCGCCGGAAAATATTTTGGAAGTTCCTTTAGCGGAATCGGATCAGTAACACGGTCCTTAGCCGCTCCTATTGTTCCCACAAATGTTTTTTCTTCTTGCATTGTTTGCTGAAATGAACATGAGCTAAGTAATATACTAGAAAACACGAAACAAACGATTCCTTTTTTCAATTTGTTTCCGCCCTTTCATACCGCTCTCTTAACGAACGAAGCGTTTATACTCTCTTCTATTCGCTTCGTTATGAAACGCCTCCTCCGAAAACTTTCCACGTTATTCTCACACATTTTGACAAAACTTCTTTGCATACATACAAAAAAAGACCCCGCTACTCTCACGCCCAAATAAAAAGGTTACGCGAATAACAGAAGTCATGTTTATAACATAGTTTGTGAAAAGCTTTTCAGGTCAAGATTTTTTCATTCTTATTATTTTCCCCTTATAATTAAGTAAAGAGGTGATACATATGGCCAATATAAAACAGATTGCAAAAACTGCTGGTGTATCCATAGCAACTGTTTCCCGCGTCCTTAATAATCACCCTTACGTAAAAGAAGAAAAACGTAAGCGTGTTCTAGATGCAGTTGAAGAATTGAACTATGCAAAAAATATTAATGCTATTCATTTAATAAAGGGAAAAACATATACAATCGGGGTTATGCTCCCTTTCATTAATGTTCCATACTTCAGTACCATTATTGAAGGAATCGGAAACGAAGCATTAGCAGCTGGATATCATATTAATTTATGCCAAACGAATTACGATAGCATTGAAGAAGTTCGTGTTCTTGAAATGATGAAAATGAAACAATTCGACGGGATGATTATTTGTTCTCGAACGAGTTCATGGGAACAAATTGAACCGTTCGCAAAATTTGCCCCCATTATTTCATGTGAAAAAATGAAACATCCACTCATTTCATCTGTCTTTGTAGATCATTATGAAGGATTCCGCCTTGGTACTTCCTATTTACTCCGTAAGGGCCATGAAAAAATCGGCATTTGTTTAGCAAGAGAAACAAGCGTTAATTCAATCGAGCGTAAAAAAGCTTTCGCCGATACTCTTCGTCACGAAGGAAAAACAGTGCACCCTGATTGGATTTTTCATCAATGTTATACGATGCAGGACGGGGCAAAAATACTTCATCGTATTTTAAACATGAAAAATCGTCCAACCGCTATTTTTACAGCGAACGATCAAGTTGCAGCTGGTTTATTAACAGAGGCGCGAAAACATAGCATTCGAATACCTGAAGACCTTGCTATCCTTGGATTTGATAACCATGAAATTTCAAAAGCATTAGAAATTACAACTATTGAACATCCCGGGCTCACAATGGGCTCACATGCTTTTTCTTTATTCCATAAACAAATTCAAAGTGAGCAAATTATCGGCAGCGCAGAAGAACTTTCATTCCATTTAATTGAGCGAGAAACAGTCTAAAAAGGAGCGTTACCTATAACGCTCTTTTTCAGCTTTTCCCCTATTGACTTTATATTTTCCATCTCATATAATAAACCTAACGAACGGTAGGTAGGGGATGAAAATGACAGCAAACCGCATTAAAGCTGTAGCACTTTCTCATTTCGCACGCTACGGCTACGAAGGAACTTCATTAGCAAATATTGCTCAAGAAGTTGGGATTAAAAAACCATCGATTTACGCACACTTTAAAGGAAAAGAAGAGTTATACTTTACATGTTTAGAGGCTGCTCTTCAAAAAGATGTACAGAGCTTCACAGATGATATTGAAAAATTTTCAAATTCGTCCACTGAAGAATTGCTCTTACATTTATTAAAAGGTTACGCAAAACGATTTGGTGAAAGTGAAGAATCAATGTTTTGGTTACGAACTTCTTATTTTCCGCCTGATGCATTTCGCGAGCAAATTATTGATAAAGCAAATGTACACATTGAGAACGTTGGAAAACTTTTATTCCCTGTATTTAAAAGGGCAAGTGAGAAAGATGAGCTGCATAACATTGAAATAAAAGATGCCTTAGAGGCTTTTCTATGCTTACTTGACGGTCTTATGGTTGAACTACTATACGCAGGTTTAAATCGTTTTGAGACACGTTTAGACGCTTCTTGGAAAGTATTTTGGCGCGGACTTTCAAACTGACGGATTGCTCTTTTGCAATGCGTCGTTTTTAAGCCCTTTACCTAACGACTGGTAGGAAGGAGAAATGACATATGGCATGGATTTATGTAATCTTAGCTGGTATTATTGAAATCTTTTGGGTAATTGGATTAAAACACGCAGAGGCACCACTTGAATGGGCTGGTGTTGCATTATTAATTACAATAAGTTTCGTTTTATTATTTAGAGCTTATAAAGATTTACCTGTCGGCACTGTATACGCAGTCTTTACAGGAATTGGAGCTGGCGGAATCGTTCTTACAGAGATTTTCATCTTCGGAGAACCTTTCTCTATTGTAAAAGTATTATTAATCGGTTTAATCTTCTTCGGAGTAATTGGCTTAAAACGAGTAACAGAAGAAAAAGAAGCGAAGGAGGCCGCATAAAATGGCTTGGGTATTTTTAATTCTAGCTGGTATTTGTGAAATTATTGGTGTACTCTTTATGAAAGTAGCCACTGAAAAGAAAGGCTGGGCACCAAAAGTTATTTTAATCGCTAACTTCGGCGTAAGCTTCTTCTTCTTATCCCTTGCGATGGACACATTACCGATGGGAACTGCTTACGCAATTTGGACTGGAATCGGAACTGCCGGAAGTGCACTTCTAGGCATTCTTATTTTCCGCGAATCAGCGGATTGGCGTCGTCTTGCCTTCTTAAGCTGCATTCTATGCGGTGCTGTTGGCTTAAAACTATTAAGCTAACGTGAGGTGACTGTCATGTGGAAAGAAAAAGGAAAACAGATGTTAGCATGGATCACACTCGGGATTATCATTCTATTGCAAATAAGTTTTCATATAATAGAATGGTTGTTTCATAAAGTATTATCCATTCTTACATTCCTTCCTAACATGGCACTTGAATTTGCATCTATCGCTTGGTCAATTATTGCTTCCATTGCAATCGTGATTATATGGAGTATCGTCAAGCTATGGAATAAGTTATTTAAAAAGGACAGTTCTTCTGAAAAAGAGTAACTGTCCTTTTTTATATTCATTCAGATTTTCTGTAGAAGTTTGATGCGATAATACAAAGCAGACCAACTATGACAATACTTATACCAACCCCTTTATGCAAATTAGGAAATGGTGATGGTATATCTGAATAAAAATTTGATAACAAAAGACCCAGTGAAAAAAACAATACCCCTATTCCAAATAACAATTTTCGTTTCCCCATTGTTCCCCCTCCAATTTTTTTCATACACTCCTTTCTTTTGGACATACTACCGAAAAAAGGAGTGAATCATATGCAAAATTCTATACATAAGCAAATCCTATTTTTATTTTTCCTCTTTCTCATTCTCGTTATCGTTTTCAGCTTTATATTACATACTCCGAAAGATGTGCCAAGTAACGTTTCCGTTTATAAACTATTGCTCTCGTATTGCCGTTATTGAAGAAGGTGCCTTTTATGAGGCACCTTTTAAAATTCTTTTCTTTCATATAGCTTCATCGAAACAAAGACAGATACTATTAACATGAAAATTGAACTAACAAACAACAAGCTGTTATACAGTTGAATCTGTTCTATGTTGATTTGAAAGAATGTCTCCAAAATAACAATCGGCGCTATGCATATGAATATCGTAATAAAAACAGTTTTTTTATACCCTAGCCAAAACGATATCGGTAAAACAAAGCTTAAATATAATAAAATAAAGCTAATGCTAGCAATCAATGTCGTTTCAATAAATTCAAATACATTCGCCCCATTCTTCATTCCAATCGTGAAACAACCAATCGCTACGCTTATGAAAAGAACGATAATTGCTACTATATATTTCGCAAACACAATTTGTTTTCGAAATATTGGCAAACTATTAACTATTACTTCACTCTCATTTTTACTATCCACTTCAAATGTTTTTACGGTTGCCCCAACTGTAATGATTACTGACATAATTATGAACAAATTTTCCGTATCTGTTAAGGCCATATAAAAGAAAACCGGATACAGTATGTACCAAATTAAAAATTTCCATTGAACGATGAAATCTTTTAAAATTAGTTGTTTCAAAGCTATCCTCCCCTTACAAATCACGCTCACTATACAAATTAATTGAGAGTAACATAGACATGATATATAAGAGAAGCAGCCCTGCTATAAAACAAACATTTACGACTAGACTTGTGCTCCAAGCATTCTCTATATCTAACCATATGCTACTTACAATCACTCCACTTAATCCCCCAATTATGATTCCAATAAGAAAAGCGACCTGTTTCGTACTGCTATATCCCACCGAAAATTCAATCGGAAGTACAATCACGCTATAAACAACACCACCTGTTATTCCTCCCAGAATCGCTCCCCACAACATAAATCCAGTTATATGTTCATTTTGTAACTGGATTAAACCAACTACAAGTGAGAAGATGCCACCTAAAGCAACTAAAATGCTGACAAATATATATTTTGCTATGACAATTTCTTTACGCTCAAATGGTAAACTATTTACTATCATTTCACTTTTATTTCTAGCCTCATAATTCGTCGACCATATCGTTCCAAGGATGGGTATAGATATACTAAGCGTCATAAGGAAGTTGTCGCTACCAAAATCAACAATTACAAGGAAGAGCAAGCATATGAATCCAACAACCCCTAACTTTCTTTGCAACATCATATCTTTTAAGACTAGTTGCTTGATCATGTATTACACCTCCTAATATGAAAGCGTCCCTTCTATAACTCTGCCTCCTGAAACATTTTCATTGAGAGTAACATTGATATGACTATACTTACTAACACTCCGATACTAAGAGCACCCATTGCTAGTGTAGCATCTTCAGATTGAAGTACTTTTAGCATGATTATTTTATCACCAAAAATATTGCACATAAGACCAATCGTACCCATTAAAGGAAAAATCATAATCACATTCAAGACAGTAATAGCTTTATATCCTCCAATGTAATTAGTAGGTATCGTTACTACACAATAAATCAAAGTTGCTACTATTGCTGAAAAGATTGCATATCCAGGCATAACTATATCTCTGTTCAATAGAATATTTCCTAATATTACGACTATAAAAGTTGTACTCAAACCAGCCATAATAAATAATGAGCTTGAAATATATTTAGCTATAACTATCTCTGTTCTCGTTATAGGCAAACTCACTAATACTTTTTCTGTTTTACTTTTCTCGTCATAATAAAAAGAAATATATATAATCGTACTACATGTTATAAATAATCCTATTGCAATTCCCATTGGTTGGACGGGATTCCTAAAAACAGAGAAAATAGGTATTAAAAAATATAAAAGAAACATCTTCTTCTGTAAGAAAAACTCCTTCAAAATCAACTGTTGCATCTGAATTCTCCTCTCTACAAATCACGCGTTTCATAAATTTTAATTGTAAGAAGCATAGAAGCGATGTAAATACTAACTAATGTAATGAATCCAACTATAAATACACCAGTATGCATAGGATTCATTATCCACTCAATGAATGAGGGTGCTGTTTCATTCAGCCCCTCACTAATAAACATCCAAAGAATTACACCCACTCCCATTGATGCTGCTGATACTATACTTCTTACTACCTTCGATTTTGTACCGTAATAACTAGGGAAAAGTATCACAACAAAAAATACGGCGTAAACAGCTCCATTTATTACTTCATACCATGGAATTTCAATGTATAGATTAGGATGGTATGCACCGATATCACCAATAACCACAATGCCTCTTATAAGAAAAACAACTAACATCGTAGAGAGTATGCCGCCTACTATGAATATTGCACAGGAAATATATCTAGCAATAATGATATCCTTTCGACTTACCGGTAAACTATTTATAACAATGTCACTTTTATTTCTTTCATCCATAAAGATTAGCGTCATAACAGAAGAAAGTGTTATAAATAAACAACTCATCGAAAATAACAATTCACCACCTGGATCTAACATAAATAACACAAGGGGGAGAACAAGATTCACTAACCAAGTTACCCGAAAAAAGAACAAATCTTTATAGATGAGCTGACGCATAAGCACCTCTCCCTTTCGCAGTGTAAACGATGATATCGTCTAATGTAGGCTTTTCTATTACAACCTCATTTCCAAACCAATCGATAATTGCTTGTTTATCCTTCGCTAAACCTTCGAAACCAAACTTATTTTTTCGTAATCCAACAAACAGCTCTTTTCCTTCTCGATTTAATAAATCATTACTTCCCTTTACGATTACGTAGTTCTCCATTAATTCATCTTTTTCACCAGTAAATATAATTTCTCCATCGTTGATGAACGTAATATAATCTGCGATGCGCACTAAATCTGTTGTAATATGCGTTGAGAATAATACAGATACTTCATCTTCCATGACAATTTCTTGCAACATATCAAGTAATTCACTTCGGACAACTGGATCTAATCCTGCTGTCGGTTCATCCATAATGATAAACTCTGCGTGGTGCGAAAGTGCGATGGCAATCGCAAATTTCATTTTCATCCCTTTTGATAGTTCTTTAATTTTTTTATACTTTGGAACTTGTAATCTCTGCATATATGATTGATATTGATTTTCGTCCCACTTTTTATATAACGGTGCAATAATACGCTTCATTTGTTCACACGTTAAATCTTCGTAATAATGATTTTCATCATATACAAAACCGATATTTTGTTTTATTTCCTTTTCGGCTTTCTTATTGTCTTTGCCAAAAATTTTTATATCGCCACTATCTTTTCTAATTAAATTCATAATCATTTTGATCGTCGTACTTTTCCCCGCTCCATTCGGTCCAACAAATCCCATAATATATCCACGTGGCAATGTAAAACTTATATTTTTCACTGAGAAGTCTTGATAAGTTTTACAAACATCTTTCAGCTCTAACATCTCTTATTCCCCCTTGTATAAATACGCAATCATCTGTTGTAAATCTTCAAGTGAAAGCTGCAACACTTTACTTTCATTCACAATCTCTTCCGCTTTACTTTCCAATAGATGTAGCCGCTGTTCTTTTAATAGTTCATTACTTTTACGTGAAACATAAGTCCCCTTGCCAGCAACAGTTTCTATATATCCTTCTTTTTCAAGCTCCTCGTACGCACGCTTCGTTGTAATTACACTAATTTGTAATTCTTTCGCTAAGCTACGAATAGACGGTAACTGATCTCCACCCTTTAAACCACCATTTAAAATAAGCTGGCTTAATTGTTTCCTTATTTGCACATAAATAGGGTCTTGGGAAGAATTCGAAATAATAATATTCATGTTTTCCTCCAGTGTGTATATACTGTATATACCTTATATACACAGTATATACACACCATCCTATTTTTGGCAAGAAAAAAAGACCAACATTTTCCTGTTGGTCTTTCGTATATGTATCACTTTTCAAAGCGATCTAACATTTCGTCTCTCATTCCGAAACTAACAACCGCAATTCCTACATACATAAATAGAAGGAATGCCGGATGAACTGTATTGTACCAGCTGCTATCAACAATTAAATAAATTGTTAACGCCACAACAAGAACAAAAGCTAAAATAAACATATAAAAGTGTCTTGTACTACCCATGATAAACTCCTCTCTGCTCTCTTCACCATTCAACAGTATATTTTATCGAATAATTCGATATGACTCAAGGTTAACTTTCTGTTATGTAATCAAGTTCCACCTTTACAATGTCCTCACATGCTATTGAAATGATCGTTCCCTGTTTATCAATCGCTGTTACTTCTCTATTGTCCATTACACGATGAGCTACTCTTTCTAGCACTTTCCCTTGGTCTCGGTAACAAAATTCTTTTATATCTTTAATTGTTTCTCCATTTTCTAAATGGTATACCATTCTATAACATCGATATCCCACACTTTCACCCCCGTATTGCTCGTTTTTTCACATATACATAAAAATGAGTAATTTTTGCCTCATCACATCTTCTTAATTTCAATAAAATTCTAACAAAAATAAATACTTTTATCAAACCGACTTTTTCAACAAAATCATCTATAAAACTGCTTCTTTACAGCAATATGAAACAAAAAATAATAATTTTTAACACTTTTTTCATCCTACCTGCACAAAAAAAAGAACCCGCATATAGCGAGTTCTTTTTTATTCGAATCAAACTTGTACAGGAGCTAGCTTTTCATAACGTAAAACAGGTTTACGTGCAGCCAATGTTTCATCCAAACGTTTAATTACCGTTGTATGTGGCGCTTCTTGTACAACTTCTGGATTTTCTTCTACTTCTTTAGCGATTTGAATCATCTTATCAATGAAACCGTCTAATGTTTCTTTTGATTCTGTTTCTGTCGGCTCAATCATAATACATTCTTCCACATTTAATGGGAAGTAAATTGTTGGTGGATGGTAACCGAAATCAAGCAGACGTTTTGCAATATCTAATGTACGTACACCAAGTTTCTTTTGACGACGACCTGATAATACAAATTCATGCTTACAATGTCTATCGAACGGAAGATCATAGAATGGAGCTAATCTTCTCATCATATAGTTCGCATTTAATACAGCATATTCCGTTACTGCACGCAAGCCATCTGGACCCATAGAACGAATGTATGTGTATGCACGAACGTTAATTCCGAAGTTACCATAGAATGGTTTCACACGTCCAATTGCTTCTGGACGATCGTAGTTGAAGTGGTAACCATTTTCCGTTTTTTCTAAAATTGGTTTTGGTAAGTACGGAATTAAATCAGCTTTCACACCTACTGGACCAGAACCTGGGCCACCGCCACCATGCGGACCTGTAAATGTTTTATGAAGGTTTAAATGCACAACGTCAAATCCCATATCTCCTGGGCGTGCTTGACTTAATACCGCATTTAAGTTTGCACCATCATAGTATAATTTACCGCCTGCGTTATGGACGATTTCTGCCATTTCTAAAATATTTTCTTCGAATAGGCCTAATGTATTTGGATTTGTTAACATAAGTGCTGCTGTTTCTTCATTTACAACACGTTTTAAATCATCTAAGTCAACAAGACCATGTTCATTTGATTTTACTGTAATTGTTTCAAAACCAGCTACAGTTGCAGATGCTGGATTTGTTCCATGAGCAGAGTCAGGAACAATTACTTTCGTACGGTTAAAGTCACCATTTGCTTCATGATATGCACGGATTAACATTAAACCCGTCCATTCACCATGTGCACCAGCTGCTGGTTGTAATGTAACAGTATCCATACCTGTAATTTCAATTAAATGTTCTTGTAAATCGTACATTAATTCCATTGCACCTTGCACTGTTTTTTCATCTTGAAGTGGATGAATATTTGCAAAGCCTGCGAAACGAGCTACATTTTCATTGATTTTCGGATTATATTTCATCGTACAAGATCCAAGTGGGTAGAATCCAGAATCAACACCGTGGTTACGGTTTGAAAGCGCTGTGTAGTGGCGCATAATATCAAGTTCAGATACTTCTGGAAGCTCTGCATCTTCAACGCGAATATAATCGCTCTCAAATACATCTTCTAATTTAACTTCTTCTACATCTAATTTGGGTAAGCTATATCCTACGCGTCCTTCTTTAGTCACTTCAAAAATAAGTGCTTGGTCTTGGTTCTTCATTGGATAGCCCCCATTTCATTTACAAGTGTGTCAATTTCCTCTTTTGTACGAAGCTCTGTTACTGCTACAAGCATATGATTTTCATGCTCTTTATAATCACGGCCTAGATCGTAACCACCGATAATATTCTTTTGTAATAATGCATCATTTACTTCTTTAACTGGACGTTTGCAATCTACAACGAACTCATTGAAGAATGGACCAGCGAACGTTACAGAGAAGCCTTTCGCTTCGAATTGACGTTTTGCATATTGTGCTTTAGAAATGTTTTGACGTGCCATTTCTTTCACACCTTGTTTTCCAAGCGCAGTCATTGCAACTGATGCTGCTAATGCATTTAACGCTTGGTTTGAACAAATGTTAGACGTCGCTTTATCACGGCGAATATGCTGTTCACGTGCTTGTAACGTTAATACAAACCCACGTTTACCATCTGAATCTACAGTTTGTCCAACAAGACGTCCTGGAATTTTACGCATAAATGCTTTCGTTGTTGCAAAGTAACCACAGTGTGGTCCACCAAACTGCGTTGGAATACCAAATGGTTGTGCATCACCGATTACGATATCAGCACCAAATTTTCCTGGTGGTGTTAATGCGCCTAATGATAATGGATTTGAAGAAACGATAAATAATGATTTTTGTTGATGAACGATTTTTTCAATATCAGCTAATTTTTCAACTTGTCCGAAGAAGTTTGGATATTGAACGATTACACAAGCAACTGTATCATCTACTTCACTTTGTAATACGTCTAAATCAGTTACACCATCTTTATGATTAATTTCAACAACTTCAAGATGTTGACCTTTTGCATACGTTTCAAGTACTGCTCTTGATTCTGGATGAACTGCGCTAGATACAAGAATTTTCTTTTTACGAGTATGGCCAGCTGCTAGCATTGCCGCTTCAGCTAAAGCTGTACCTCCGTCGTACATAGAAGAGTTTGCTACATCCATTCCTGTTAATTCACAAATCATTGTTTGGAATTCAAAGATTGCTTGTAATTCCCCTTGTGAAATTTCTGGTTGGTATGGCGTGTAAGCTGTATAAAATTCTGAGCGAGAGATAACGTGATCTACAATTACTGGAGCGTAATGATCATATACACCTGCTCCTAAGAAAGAAGCGTACTCTTTTAAGTTAGCATTTTTACTAGCCATTTGAGTTAACTCTTTTAAAAGCTCTGGCTCTGATTTTGCTTCTTTAATTTTTAAATCCCCTTTAAAACGAACACTCTCTGGAATATCAGAGAATAACTCATCGATCGTTTGAACGCCGATCGTTTGTAACATTTCTTTTTTGTCTTCTTCTGTCATTGGAAGATAACGATGCAACATGAAATCTACCCCTCTCCCCGTTACTTTGAACGTTTATAAAATGGTGTTGGAACAACTACTGCTTTGACGCGTTTATTACGAATTTCAATTTCTACTTCTGTATCAACTGCTGCGTATTTTACATCAATTAGTGCTAAACCAATGCTTTTCTTTAACGTTGGAGATTGTGTACCACTCGTTACTTCCCCGATTTTTTCTTCTCCAATAAATACAGGGTAATGCGTACGAGGAATTCCACGTTCGATTACTTCGATGCCGACTAACTTACGAGGCGCACCGTTTTCTTTTTGCTCTTTTAACGTTTCTTTTCCAAAGAAGTCTGCTTCTTTATTTGGTTTTACCGCAAAGCCAATTCCAGCTTCAATCGGTGTAATATCTTTTGATAATTCTTGACCATAAAGTGGTAATGTTGCTTCGAAGCGAAGTGTATCACGAGCACCTAAACCACATGCTTTTAAGCCTTCTTCTGCTCCAACTTCAAGAAGTTTCTCCCAAAGCTTTGCAGCATCTTCACTCTTACAGTAAATTTCAAATCCATCTTCACCTGTGTAACCTGTACGAGATACAAGTGCTGGAATTCCATCTACAAGAATATCGTTTTTAAATTTAAAGAACTTAATTTCTTTCAAATCTTCTGACACAACTTTTTGTAAAATGCCTTCTGCTTTTGGTCCTTGAATTGCAAGCTGTGCAACTTCACTAGAAACATTGACTACTGTCGCATCGCCATTTACATGGCTAGCTAACCATTCGTAATCTTTCTCGATATTTGATGCATTGATTACTAATAAATAGTCTTCTTCACCACGTTTGTAGATTAATAAATCATCTACTGTACCACCATTTTCGTAGCACATAGCTGTATATTGTGCGCCTCCTACCTTTAAGGTAGAAACGTCATTTGTAACAACACGTTGTAAAAATGCTAAACTATCTACACCCTTTACCTCAACTTCTCCCATATGAGACACATCGAACAAACCTGCCGCTGTACGTACAGCTTCGTGTTCTTCTTTAATGCTTGAAAATTGAACTGGTAATTCCCAGCCACCAAAGTCGATTGTTTTCCCACCATACTTCGCGTATACATCAAATAACGGTGTACGTTGTAATGTAATCATGCTCTTTCCCCCTTATGCTCTGACAAATCAATAAAAGTTGCTTTCCATATCTAAACATTTTCATTCTGAAAAGATAGGATATACGGAATCTCATCACATTTTTTTATGAAAGCGTAAATAAAAAGTTACTTTCTTGGATAAAATACGAAAGATTCCACACATTTCACACCATTATCCTAACATCATTCGCTATATTTCATCAATATTCTAGCATAAAAAATAATTTAGAATTTTTTATTCTTATTCTTATTAAATAGAACTTTTGAGATTTATCCCTTTATCACTGCTTATTCTTTAACTTTTAATAATTGTGATAATGCCTTACAACAAGGCTTATAATAAATATTTTTTAATAATAACTTTAGTTTATAAAAGGTGGGAGCGTCTGAATGAATGTCGATATTTCCGTAGATCGAACGTGGCAAAATAATTTTTTAAAAAGAATTGATGAAGATGGCCCTTGGACAAATTGGGATTTATATCAATTAGCTTATAAAACTGAAAAATCATTACTCGTCCCTACTTTTGATGGATTACAAGCACCAAAACACTTATCACATTTCACGCCACTTCCGCATCAATTAGAAGTTGCTCAAAATGTTATTGAACAAATGAATGGTAAAGCGATTTTGGCAGATGAAGTTGGACTTGGAAAAACAATCGAAGCTGGACTTATTTTAAAAGAATATATGGTGCGGGGACTTGTAAAAAAGGTACTCATTCTAGTTCCAGCTTCTCTCGTATCTCAGTGGGCATATGAACTAAACACAAAATTTTTTATTCCTGCGGTCGCTCAAAAGAAAAGTTATTCTTGGGAACAAGCTGATGTCATCGTTTCATCAATTGATACTGCGAAACGGTCGCCGCATCGCGATATCGTTTTAAACTTAGAATATGACCTTATTATTATTGATGAAGCACATAAACTAAAAAATAATAAAACAAAAAACTATGAATTTGCACAACGATTAAAAAAGAAGTTTTGTTTATTACTAACCGCTACTCCTGTTCAAAATAAAATCGATGAAATCTTCAACCTCGTTTCTTTATTAAAACCAGGTCATTTAGGCAACCAATCTAATTTTGAAGAATATTATGCTTCAAAAAATCGCTCGGCTGAATCTGATGAAGATTTAAAAGCTCTCATCAACAAAGTAATGGTCCGAAATCGACGTCATAATACTGGAATTGATTGGCCAAAAAGGCATGTACGTACAATTTTTGTTGAGTTTAATGAAGAAGAACAAGCGCTATATAACGCGATTGAAAATTGGCGAGGACAAGATGCCTTCACGTCTGCTTTCTCATCTTTAACTTTAAAACGGGAAGCATGTAGTAGTCGCGAAGCTGTTTACTATTCATTAAAAAAGCATGTAGAAAAAAGACAGAAAGAAAATGAACACTACATAAAGGAACCACATATTGATGTGTTAATGGACAAAATTAATCATATTCCTTTCAACTCAAAAGCAAATAAAGCTCTAGAGCTTATAAAGGAAATTGACGATAAAGTCATCATTTTCACTGAATATAGAGCGTCACAAATGTATTTACAATGGTTCTTACAACAACATGGAATTTCCTCTGTTCCATTTCGTGGTGGATTTAAACGCGGAAAGAAAGACTGGATGAAGGAACTTTTCCAAAATCATGCTCAAGTGTTAATCGCGACCGAAGCCGGCGGTGAAGGAATTAACTTACAGTTTTGTAGCCATATGATCAATTATGACTTACCGTGGAATCCAATGAGACTCGAACAAAGAATTGGACGTATTCATCGTCTTGGCCAAAAAAATGATGTTCATATTTATAACTTAGCAACAAAGCATACTGTTGAAGAACATATTTTAAAACTACTGTATGAAAAAATTAATTTATTTGAACGAGTAATCGGTGAACTCGATGAAATTTTAACGAGAATCAACATGAAAAATATCGATGCTCATATTCAAGAAATTTTCGCACAGTCAAAAAGCGAAGGAGAAATTCGAATCAAAATGGAAAACTTGACATCTATTATCGACTTTGCGAAGCGCAATGAAGCTGAGGTGCAGGACTATGCAGCAAAATGAAATTCATAATTACTTATATAACTTTTTTGAGGCGAATAACTGCGAAATTTTAGAACATTCCCCTCACCTATTAGACGTGCAGTTAACAATTGAAATGGATAAGCTATTAATGAACCGTCCTTTCTATTGGCACTATCTTGAAAAAACAGGAGGCGTTCCGAATCCGATGCGCCTTACTCTTATTACAAATCCGGAAAACGAAGAAAACGATGGTGAACTTATTCATTACGGTTCACCACGTTTGCATAAAATCTTTGAAACGACAAAAGAACTAGGCTCATACATACGGTTATACGAGGACGTGAAACATAACGGGGCAACACATACCCCACTCCACCCTTGGCTTGGTGTAAATATAAAAGTATCTTATCAATGCGACCGAAAAAAAGACATCCTTCATTCCATCGGTATTCACCTTATTTCTGGAACAATGATCGCGAACTTCCATGACACTTTAACAGGGATAAGAGTCACCCCGAAAATACCTGATTTTTGTTTTACGCTTTCCCCTATCATTAAGCCACAAAGTGGTTTACAACGTATAGAGGACGCTTTAAAACATATAATCGCAGAAGATGACCATACGTGGGCAAAAGAAGCAAGAGTGCGTTGGAATCACGATTTAGACCTTTTAAATCGATTTTACGAAGATAGCGATGAACTTCCAGAAAGCTATGAAATTGAAAAGCAGGCATTACAAGAACAATACGAACCACGCATTACAATGCAAATTATAAACGGCGGCCTCTTTTATATTACCGCAAATCATTTTCTATCTTAAAAAAAGCTCCTTCAACTGTAGAAGGAGCTTTTTTTAGATGTTTTTCCATCCTATTCTCTATCGTCATTACGCTCTCGTTGTTTTTTCTCTGTCATACGTTTTTGATATGCACGATCCTTTGCACTCACATGATTAGCATCAGTCGGCAGATTTTCTTTTGAACGTCCAATTCCATTGCTCATCTTTTCCACTCCTTTTTAAGTCTTTCAAAATACACCCTTATTTTCAGCTAGAGGCACAATCCTTATACAAAAAAAATAAGAGCAGCCATTGGCTACTCTTACTCACTCACATATTTTTGAAACATATCATGGATGCCTTTATTTACGAGGTTCGAGATCTGCTCGTCAGATTTATTCGGATAACGATCACGCAATCTGATAGATGCCTTCACCATTAAATTTTCTAATACAGAACGGCCACCTTCTCCATAAATAATTTCAGCGTACTTAACAAGCCTACCATCCTCTAGTGTTGCTGGATTATGATTGAAGAAAAATTTACTCATTGTCTCCACCTCTCTCTTTGGTAACGTTTACATTTATATAGATTATTTATGTTATTTATTTCACAATATTGTATGCATGTATATTTAATTAGTTTCATTATAAAGCAACATATCAATAGTAAATATGTGATTTTCCGTCCATTTTGTGAACAAAACAAAAATGAAAGCGTTTCCTTTATTATATACTAAAAAAACTTACTACGCTAGGGACAATTTTATTAATCTACTAATCATCTACTTTTCTTTTTTTTTATTAAAGCTTATACAATTTTCAGAAATTATATTATAAAATATATGTATGACTTAAGGAGGATTTATATGAATCAAAATAAAAAAGCTATATTAGATCTTGTCTTTTATCTCGTATTCCCATTCCTCATTTGGAAATTTGCAAAACCTTATATCGATCCTTATTACGCGATGTTAATTTCCTCTGTTCCGGGGATTATTTATACACTGTATACCTTTAAAAAAGAAAAACAGTTTAACGTGACAGGGTTCTTTATTTTAATTACACTCATTTCTAATACGACGGTAGATTTATTATCTGGATCAGCCGAACGAATGCTATGGAATGATGCATATTATCATATCGTACTTGGCTGCATCGTTATATGTACAATCTTTATAAAAAAACCACTGATGTTATATTTCGCTGCAGACATTGCTGCATTGCAAGGTCATGACCGCGATAAAAGTCGTGAGCTTTACCGAGATAGCCGTATATATCCAGCACTGCAATATTTAACACTATTTTTCGGTCTTCAATTTATATTAAAGAGTTTCTTGAAAATCTATTTCATCTCTGTTTTCGGTGTAGATGGATATGGTGAAATGAGAGCTATTATGACCGCTGTTGGGTGGGGCATTTCTATTTGTATTGGAATTGGATTTTTATGGGTAAACAATAAAATACATGCAGTTACTGAAGAAAAAGAATCTGTGCAATAAAGTGAAACTTTAATCAGTGGGGGTTTTGTTCATCCCTTACTGCCCGTTAATGCGGGATAAACAAAAAATCCCCTAGCATCTTGTTATACTAGGGGATTTTTATTGGCTATACGCCTCACAAGTGAACGAAGAATGATTAACTTGATTTTTTTCTCTTATTTTTTACATTTCGATAAAACAAAGCAGCGCTCAATGGCATAACACCAAACCATTTGTTTAAGAATGGCTCTTTCTCCGCACGACGTTGTTCTTTCTTTTGTTTTCGATCCTCTTTTGGAGCATCCATATACGACACAAATTGCTGTGTCACAAAGCGTACATAATCATTAGTAGACATATTATCATCACCTCTACTTGATTAGTATGTCCACTTTTTTATTCATTAATCTTTTCCTTTAATTCATTCATGATTTGCTTTACCGACTTACTAGTCGTATCAATATGAATATGTGCCTCTTCATAATAAGCTCGACGCGATTCGAATTTCGTTATAAATGCATCTATATCTTTCTTCTGAAATAGTGGACGTGTCGTATCTTCGCGAAGCCTTTCTGCAATTACATGTGGATCACAATATAAATACACGACAGTTCCATTTTCCTTCATCCACTTTCGATTTTCCTCTCGTTCAATAATCCCTCCACCAGTTGTAATAATTACATTCTGAACCGGTAGTGACCGTAACATTTCACTTTCATATTCCCGAAAAACCATTTCGCCTTCTTCTGCAAAAATATGCCGAATCGCTTTCTCTTTCTGCTCTTCGATTTTTTGATCTGTATCTACAACTTCCATATAAAGTTCTTTACTTAACGCTTTTCCAATTGTTGTTTTCCCGGCTCCCATATAGCCAGTTATGTATATAGATTTCATTTTCGTTCCTCTCAATCCTCCGTTATTATTTGTTATTATAACGAAAGTTGTTGCTTTATTTAATAAAAAAACGTTTTGTTCTTCTTATGCTATGAAGAACAAAACGTAACATACTCGCTATTATCGTGCAGTCAAATAAGCTAGCTAGCTTATTTTTACTTATAAGTACCTCTTCTCACCCACTGCGTTGCAATCCATTTCTCGCCCTTCGTAACAGGTGCCCCTCCATGTAACGTAAGCTCATTTAGTGATTGATCTTGATAAAAATACTCAAAGTATACTGCCATTCCCTTTCTAGGGTGTACAGAAAGATTTAATTTCGGAAAGAATGTTTCTCCGCCTTCTTCTACATCATTTAAGTACATTATAAGCGTACTGATACGATTATTAGCAGCTGATCTACTATGTTCCGCAAAATAATCATAGTGCGCTTTATATTGTTGATCCACTTCATAATTTAAAATGTGCAATCCTTCTCCATGCGCCACAGGAACATTCATGATAGATGAAATTCGTTTTTCAATCGTCGAAGTAAGTTCATTGTCTTCCAAAAATGCACCGCTACTTGTTCGAATATCATTTACATCACGGGATGAACCAACTTTAGAACGTTCCATCTTATTTTTAGATAATTCGATTAATTCATCGCACTCTTCATCACTTAGTACATTTCCTAATACGACAATAAGAGGTTCTTCGAATTTTGAAATAATTTGTATTTCCCTATCCTCTGTCATAATCGTATTTCCTTTATGATCAAAAATAGTTTGTTCCTTATTTTCACCTATTTGATTGTTATTTGTCATTTCCTTATCTCCCTAGAAAAAATGATTGGATAGCATGAATATATCATATTCTTTCTACCTTTCTCTTTTTTGAGAAAATTTAAACTTTTGACTGTAATTTTATCCCTTCCCTCAAAGAAATTAACTCACTCCACAATAGGAATTAGTGGTTCTCTCCCGCGTATTTTACACACTATCCTTCTACCCAATCAAATATTTTATTATCTCTTTTCCTATAGCGAAAGCTCACTGTATAGAAAACTCTCTGCTTTGTAACACATTGCAACGAAATGATAATAACATCATTTTCAAAGATGTACTTTCCACTCGCTTCTCCTCTTTCATACTGAAACAAAAAAATATCCTCTTTTTCTTTTTGCTGTAAGTCTCTTTTTATATCTGAAATAGCTCGATCAATAAGTTCCTCCATGAAAAAATTTTGTTCTATTTCAGCATAAAACTCTTTATCCAAAAGTAATATATTCGTTTCGCACATCAAAAAAGAAATTAATAAAATAAGAAAAATAATTGTTCCTGGCATTGCAAATCCATCTTGGTTTCTCATGTTTCTATCTCAATTTCACTATAGCGTACAACCACGCCTTCATATATTTCACCACCTATATCTTTCACACGTATATATAGCAACTGAGGTGTTAATCTATATGAAATCGCTTCAATCCTTTGTAATATAACTTCCCTTCCGCGCATATTTACTTTTCTTATTAAATTACTATTCACTTTTTCATACGTCACCTCATCCTCATTACGAAGTTGGAAACGCAAAATATTCCCATCATTTTCTCGTTCTATCTTCCTCCCACTCATTACTTCACGAAACTCTAATTGCGTTTGTCCTAAAAACACATCCCACTCCCAGTCATTTAATCCTTTTGAATGTGTATTTTCTATCCCCATAATATGAAGACGCGGTAAAAGTAAAAAGAACATCGATAAAAGCAACAAACATGCGATCATTTCTATTAAGGTAAATCCCGCTTCCTTTTTATCTTTTCTCTGCATAAAGACATTGCTCCATCGCTTTTTCTCTCATATCTTTCCACACCGCACAAACTTCATCTCCTCTCCAATATGTGTAATATACAATCCCTTTTATGACTTGCTCTTTTTCTCGCTTTTCCTCATCCTCATACTTAAACAAGGCCGCTTCTTTTTTTAATAATATTAATGCTTTATAGCTCATGTTTATATTTTTTCTTTCCTGCATAATTAATAATGTTTGCGGGAGTAATAACGATACCGCCACCATTATTAAACTTAACGCTACAACCATTTCAACCATTACTGATCCTTTTTGACACTTCACGATACGTAAATCTCCCTCTTCCAAGCTGAAATACAATCTCATATTTATACCCTTGATAGGAAAGTAAAATCGTACCACCTCTATTAATATTTCCGCTCGGATTATATGTCATTGGATTTGGAAAGGTATGCAAATCCAATTGGATATCTTTATTGTATTCTCTCTTAACAATTAAAAAATCCGTCTCTGATTCCGAAATATAATACATCTTTTTCCCTTTAAACCAGCGTAACGTATATTTTTTTTGACGCTTAATTGCCAACTGCTGCATATACAAAATATCATTTGAAAACTGTTTCAAAAACTGCTCAACTCTTTGTTTTTCATGTAATGAAGTAACGTTAAAATGCGTAACAATACTCAGTACAGAAACAGCAAATAAAACAAGTAGCATCTCTAAAAGAGTAAAACCCTTTTGCTTCACGATTTCCCTGCTGATACCGTGCCATCATCAGAAATATGGATTGGTTTACCTTTCGGACATTCATCAACAGCAATATATTTTTTAGTTTTTAATTCCTCGATTGTAGGTATTTTATTATTTTCGAGTTGATATGCCTGTATTTGTGCTTCTACAGATTTCACGTAGGCTTCACACCCTTTTTCCTGCACCGAGGATCGCTGCTTAACTACATTTGGAATAATTAATAGTAATAATACAGTTATGACAACCATAACTAACAACATTTCTAAAAGAGTAAAACCTTCTTCATTCTGCATGTAAATGCCCCCTAAATAGAATTCATCATTTGAAACATCGGCATAATCATCGCTAAATACATCAGAATGACTATAACCCCAAGACATGTAAATAAAATAGGTTGAATCACAAATAACATACGTTTAATTTTTTGTTCTACCTTTTCAATAATGAGCTCACTGTAATCACCAAGCTCATTTGCTAAATTACCGTTTGCTTGTCCATGCGTAATGATATAAGAAAGTTCTTTCTCGTAATAACCGCTTTTATCAATAATAGATTGTAACGGTTCTCCTGCAATTAATTGCCGCTCAATTCGGGCTGCCTCATACTGAAAGAACGGATTATACTTTTGCTTCATCATTATTGTTAATGCTTCGTGTACTGACAATCCACCGTGTAATAAACCACTTAATTGGGTGGAAAAATAATGCGAATGATTTAAAATAAGAAATGTTTTCATAAGGGGAATACGGATCATAATCTTTACCTTTTGAATAGGCGGAAGTTTTCGGAAATAAAATATATATAAACTAAAGCCCGTTATAACGATAAGAAAAATACTATAAATGAAGTAGGGTAATAATTTAATTACAACTAAAATTTGCTCCGTAAGTGGTGGTGCCGTCGAATGTAAAGAACTGTACATCATTTCAAACTGAGGCAATAAAATGAGGTTAAAAACAGAAAGCATAATCATTAAAAAGAACGATAAAAACATAGGATATCTCATTACTTTCATCATATCTTTCCTATATTTATCCTTCTTGTAAAGAAGTACACTACCTTGTTGCAAAGCAAAAGAAATGTCACCATGTCGCTCTGCATAAAACAAATAACTTAACACCTCAGGGTGAAACATTAATTTGTGAAAAGAAGCGTGCAAACTTTGTCCATTTTTCAATCCCTCGATCATACGCTGTAACTGTAATTTCTTCTCTAATGGTAGTTGCAACTGCAAAAATTCTAACGCCTGCAAAAGGGAGTAACCTTTCTCTAATAAATCACTTAATCTTTTCCATAATAATGCTTGATCACTTAAACTCCATTTTCTCCTAAACATATACATCTTCTTCTAAAAAGCCTAAAGCATACCCTTTTCGAACCGACGATTCCAACGTTTCATAGTGATACGTAACATGTTCTCCACTTGCTTCTTTAATCGCTTGTTTTAATTCATATCCATATAACAGTTCATAAATACTTGCCTGTCTCACTTGCCTCATTGATTTACATAAAGTTGAACACTTCCCTCTGCAAAATGGACATTTTAATTCGACGAGCCGCTGAGCAGCTACTGCTAATAATGATTGTTCAATTTCTTCCCTTGTAATACCATAATCCATAAATCGTAGTATCGCTCCTTTCGCATCATTTGTATGCAAGGTTGTCATTACTAAATGTCCCGTCAAACTGGCCCTTACAGCTACTTTTGCTGTTTCTTCATCACGAATTTCGCCAACTAAAATAATATCTGGATCATGACGCAAAATAGCCTTTAATCCCGTTTTATATGTGATACCAGCTTTTTCATTTATTTGAATCTGTAATAAACCGTCTTTTCTTTGCTCAACTGGATCTTCCAGTGTAATGATGCGACGTGTTTGCCATTTTCTAGCTACTTCTAATAACGCATACATTGTTGTTGTTTTTCCAGAACCAGTCGGCCCAGTAAATACGAGTAATCCATGAGAATGCTTTAAAAAAGAGAGTAATTTTTCCGCTGAACTTGGAAATAACGAAAGATGAGACAATGGCTGAACAGATGCTTGTAAATGGAGGCGAATAACGAGACTTTCTTGATATACTGTTGGAAGTGTTGAAAGGCGTAAATACACTTCTTGTCCATCAATTTGTAAGTCCAACTAACCATTTTGAGGTTTTCTCCTCTCTCCTATATCCATTGATGCTAAAAACTTAAAGTGCGAAACAAGCTTTTTGCCAAATTCCTTTTCAATACACCGTTTCGTAATTAAATCTTTTCCTATACGTAATTAAATTGCCACATCCTTCTGCCTGGGCACAATATGTAAGTCCGATGCTTGCACCCTACAAGCTTCTTTCATAATCGTATTCGCAAAAAGCTCGATACCATTCATCAAATTTCCCTCCTCACCATGTATATATCATGAAGAACTGGAAAAGAAAAATTAGGACTTTTGTATTTTCACTAGGATAAAAAGGGAAAATATGTTTGTGAAATTATGAACAATTTCCGAATTATTGTCTGAAATTACCTATATGGAAGTTTATCTGTATTATAATGTTAATATCTTGGATAAAGTGATAAAGGTGGAGATCCTAATGGAACAAGCTTTAAAAATTACAGGTGTGTTATCTGACCCTACTCGTTATTACATTTATAAATATATTTCTCAAAAGCATAGTTACGTAACTGTACAAGAAATCGCAGATGAGTTTGACATTCATCCAAACGTAGCTCGTTTACATTTATCTAAATTAGAAGATGTTAATATGCTCAAATCAGAAACAAAAAAAACTGGGAAAGGCGGAAGACCAAGCAGACTATACGTCTTGTCTCAAGATGTCATCCAGTTACAATTCCCATTTCGCGATTATCAATTATTAGCACAGATAGCATTTAATTCACTGCTAAGCCTAGGTAGCGCTGGTGAAAAAGCGCTATATGAAACAGGGAAACAATTCGGCAAAGAATTAATGCAACAACATATGCATCGCTTAAATGTAAGTGCAGAAGCATTGACGATAGAACAAAAAATGCAAATCGCAAAAGAAGCATTCTCAACAGCTGGTTTATCTCCTGCTTTTGAAATAAGTACGGATGGTACAAAAATTTTCTATGATGTACACAATTGTCCATTTAAAGAAGTTGCTGCGCATCATCCGACTGAAATTTGTAATATGCACGGAGATATGATGAAGGGGATATTTGAAATCCTATTCCCGGACGTGGAATTAACACGGAACGATAGTCTACTAGATGGATGCAAATCTTGTAACTATAAGGTTCAAATTTAGTTTTTCAACTAAGAAGAAGTCAATATTATAATTGGCTTCTTTCTTTTATATGAATGAATATTTACAATAGTTAGAAAAATAAACTATAATGAAAAGAGGTTTTACTTTTTTTAGAAAAGGAGGGAGATGGCATGGAGCGCATGTTTCGCGTTCTCGGCTTTTGGACTGGAATTTTCTCGGTTATGTTTTACGTAGGGGATATGCATTCGACCGCACTACTATTTTTAGGACAAACAGGATTCTTCGTACTTTTAAGTTATTTAAAATTAACAGAGCGTATGTATATATACGTATTCGGGGCATATTTAACCGTTTTCTTCATCGGATTTACATGGTACACAACATTTTTACTTGTCCCTGGAGCTGGGCATTAAGAGATGGCAAATTGCCATCTTTTTTTTAATTCCGTAATTCCCTAGTTGACTTATAGGTTTTATTACCTTATATTCTATATAACAGATTGGAATTAGGGGGAATCAACATGAATACACTGCTTGTCGGAATTAACGTTGCAGTCATGCTCATTTTAGTTGGCGTATTGTATTATATGCAACGTAAGCATGTATCTTTTAATAAACGTGTATTTACTGCTTTAGGAGTCGGAATTATCTTCGGTCTTATATTACAATTTATTTATGAGCCTACTTCTAAAGTAATTATCGACTCAAATAACTGGTTTGGTTTAATTGGTAACGGTTATGTAAAATTGCTTCAAATGATTGTTATGCCACTTATTTTAGTATCTATTATTTCAGCATTTACAAAATTACAATTAACGAAAAACCTTGGTAAAATCAGTGGTCTTATTATCGGAATTTTAATTCTTACTACAGGAATTGCCGCAGCTGTCGGTATAGCTGCAAGCGCAGGATTTGATGTATCAGCAACAGGTTTACAACAAGGTGATGCAGAATCTGCTCGTCTGAAATTAGTAGAAGAAAGATTTACTTCTATTGAAAAGACAACAATTCCAGACAAATTATTAGAATTGTTACCTACAAATCCGTTTCTTGATTTAACAGGTGCTCGTCCAACATCAACAATTTCTGTCGTAATATTTGCAGCCTTTATCGGTATTGCCTTTATAGGTGTAAAACGAAAATATCCAGAACAAGCAGAGCTATTTAAGAAGATGCTTGATGCTGTATATGCAATCGTAATGCGTATGGTAACGTTAATTTTACGCCTTACTCCATACGGCGTATTAGCTCTTATGGCAAAAACAGTTGCTGGTAGCGATATAAATGCTATTTTAAAGCTTGGTAACTTCGTGTTAGCGTCTTACGTGGCACTTATCGTAATGTTCGTTATTCACTTATTATTAATTGCTCTATCTGGTTTAAATCCAATTCAATATTTGAAAAAGGTGTTCCCTGTATTAACATTTGCATTCACATCTCGCTCTAGTGCTGGTGCAATGCCATTAAATATTGAAGCACAAAAAGAAAAGCTTGGTATTTCTGAAGGAATTGCAAACTTCGCAGCTTCATTCGGGGTATCTATCGGTCAAAACGGTTGCGCAGGTATTTACCCAGCAATGCTTGCTATGATGGTCGCTCCAACTGTAGGAATTGATCCATTACAACCACAATTTATTTTAACTTTAATCGCTGTCGTTGCTATTAGCTCATTCGGTGTTGCCGGCGTTGGTGGCGGTGCAACATTCGCAGCATTAATCGTATTATCTACAATGAACTTACCAATCGGTATTGTCGCTCTAGTTATCTCAGTTGAGCCATTAATCGATATGGGGCGTACAGCTCTTAACGTAAGTGGTTCTATGACAGCAGGTCTTATTTCTAGTAAATGGCTTGGAGAATTAGATCACGATACGTACAATCAAGACGAGGTAAAAACTGGTGAGATTGCTTCATAATAAAAAAGGACGCTAACAATTTATACTGTTAGCGTCTTTTTTATTATGTTCCATCTCTATACATCTTATCTTGAAAATTATCACTCCAAGTATTCTTCTAGTTGCTCTTTTAACTCTTCCTCAATCTCATAATAAGATTCATCAACAAGTTCCCCTATTTTCTTACTCCCGAAAATCCTCGATTGAATTGGCATTCCTAAAAAAATATTTTCGCATTTCCAAATTGGAATATTATAAAATCCAATCATCTCTTTTTCTTCATCTAATATAGCTATGGCAACTGATGAATAATAACCCACCTCAAAAGGATGCTCTTTATCTTTAACAAGTTCCATAGATAGTTCCATGTTTTTCTCTATATATAAATATGAATACTCTTTAAAAAGTTCAAGTGATATTCGCTCCATTTCATTCTCCATACATTGAATCTTCTCTTTCAACTCCAATGTAAGCTCCTGTGCTTTATATTTCATTTCCGCCTCCTTAAACGTAGAAAAAGAGAATACAATAACATATTCTCTTTTTCTCAAATATATTTCATTATCTCACAGCCCGTCCCTTTCACAAATAACCATTTTGCTCGCACCATGTATGAAATTGTCCTACGTCTACTCCAACTAACACGATATCCTTTAGCTCTACATCAATACTTTGTTCTCCAATTACAATAGCAAAGTGGGATTCTAATTGTTTTTCGCTTTTCTTTACAGTTCCAATTCGGTTCCGATACGGTCCGTCTTTTATATATGCTTTTTGTCCTACAATATCAAAGTTCAAGATTCTCACCTCTTTTACTGCGCTCAAATTGGAAATACAATCTCCACCTCGAAAAATTTCCTTTCATTGCACTATTTCTCTATATATATGACGAAACAATAAAAGAGTCCTTCCTTCTTTACAATTATTTTTTCTTTGTTTCATTTTTATGATTGAAACGTAAAGTTTATAATAAAATACACTTGGAAGCGCTTTCTGTGTAGTTTTTTATGTTATAATATAAAAGTAGAACTTCGTAAAGAGGGTTAAAAAATGAATACAAACATGATTAAAAAAGTAATTGAAGCATTAAAAGTATATGGCTTTCAGGATGTATCATTCTGTGAAGAAACGAAGCAATTCTTATTTCATAACGAAACCGATATTATGAGCGGCTATGCAAAAATAACATATAGTAGTCAATTCGAAAAATTTAACGTGCAAATTCATCCAATTGAAACACATCACCAAGCAGAGTTACAAGAGGTTGAAAGACATATACAAGCTTGCATACGAAAAGTAGAGTATTTAAATGCACTTCTTACTGGACAAACAAAGCTAGCTGATAAAATTATTATTATGTAAAAAAAAGAACGTGATATCCTCACGTTCTTTTTTCATTATACGTTCATCTTTTCCTTCAGTTGTAATCCTGTAATGGATTCTAATACATCCATCGCTTCTCCAAACGTCATATCAAAAATCGTCTTATCCTCTATGTATGGAAACTGTCTGAAACGCTTTTCTAACATCTTCACAGCATCTGATGTAAAGTTTGCACTATCAACACCAAATTCTGTTTCAAGAAGTACGATCCAATCTAACACATGAAAACCTAATCCATTTACGAATGAAATCAGCTTTTCTTCTGGCTGTGAAGCTAAGAATACGTATCGCTCCATCTCACTGAACAATTCTTCGCCTAAAACTTCTGCTAATTCATCATCATGTTCGCGTTCAATAATCTCTTCATATCCGTAATCATCAGTAAGCTCTTCCACTTCTTCACTATCTGCAAAAAGCAATTGGCTAAGAAGCGCACCTTTCTTAAATTCACTGTTTTGTACAACTTCTAAAAAACTTGTTTCCCATCCATTTTCTAATTTCATATGTATAACTCCTTTATATACTTTACTTATCATCACTGTACCCAAAAGATCACTTTTATAACCTTTAGGTAATTACTATTATTCCATATACTTCATAACATAAGATGCAAACTCGGCTGCATCTCCTTCAAAAATATTTATCTCCGGTAAATGATAAAACGTTGTTTGCAGCGGGTTTCCTTCATGATATACATATATCTTTTTCTCTAACGCAATCGCCATTCCAAACTCTGTATGACTTCCATTTCCGCCATCTAATATAAGTAAAAAGACATCTGCTTCTCGGATCGCTTTTTGTTCTTCTTCACCAATTTTTTGCAATTGTTCTCTATTAGTTGCTCTTTCATTTTTCGTCCAATCATATGTATGATGCCATCCTTCTTCTTTCAACTGGCTTGATACGAAACGTACAAGATGCTTATTTTGAAATCCCGAGGCAATATAAAATTTCATTTATGTCCACCCTTTAAATACGTATGGGGAAACTCCTTTTTAGCGTTAATGGTTGTAGAAATAATTAAGGAAGACCGCAAAAAAAATCCCCATCTTTAGAACTTATTTGCGTTTAAATGATGGGGTGCTTCATGGTCTTCTTTTATTTTTTGTTTTTTATAACTTTCATCAGCTAACATTTCTAATTCAGCTGTTATCTCTGATTTTTCAAGCTCTCGTTCTTGTGAAAATTTCCGTGAAATATAAACAATAACACTACCAACGTACAACACAAAGCATATAATAAGTGCAGTATTTTCATAGAGACTTAGCTCCAACACAGTCACTCCTAATCCATTCGTATTTTCACGCTTAATCAATTGGAATTTCCCTACTAACCATTTGTTATTGTAACATAAATATATCAATTCTTGGAATCTTTCATCCTATTAAAAAAGGCATGATTATATAATCATGCCTCTGAAATATGTTGAATGATAGTTTTAATTGCTTCTTTTCCATTATATTTTTTTAATGCTGTTTTATACGTCTCATTATTATGAGATAGCTCCTCTATATGCTTTATAAGCGCGTTCACCGTTACATCCTCTTCATATAATACCGATGCATACCCTTGTCTTTTAAAGGATTCCGCATTTAAAATTTGGTCTCCACGGCTTGCAAATTTCGATAACGGAATTAAAACCATTGGCTTTTGCAATGTTAAAAACTCAAAAATTGCATTGGAGCCCGCACGCGAAATAACAAAATCTGTTGCCGCTAATATGTCTGGCAACTCCCCATGTACATATTCAAACTGTCTATATCCTTCTTTATTTTGTAAACTTTCATCGAGATTACCTTTTCCGCAGAGATGAACAATTTGATACTTTTTAAGAAGTTCTGACAACGCCTCTCGAACTGTTTCATTAATTTTCTTCGCGCCTAAACTTCCTCCCATGATCGTAATAACCGGCTTTTTACGTGAAAACCCTAGAAACTCTAAACCTCTTTCACGATTTCCGCTTACTACGTCTTCACGTACAGGCGATCCTGTATATACTACTTTCTCTTTTGGTAAGTGCTTCGCAGCTTCTTCAAATGTAACAAATATTTTCGAGGCAAAACGGAGCGCAATTTTATTTGCTAGTCCTGGTGTCATATCGGATTCATGCAATAAAACTGGCACCCTATTTAACCATCCTCCAATTACGACTGGTACAGATACGAAACCACCTTTTGAAAAAATTACATCCGGTTTTAGTTTTCGAATTGTTACATACGCATCCATAACACCCTTCATTACGAGAAAAGGATCTTTTATATTTTTCAAATCAAAATAACGACGTAGCTTCCCGCTTGCAATACTATAGTAAGGTATTCCTTCTTTTTCTATAATCGTTTTCTCAATCCCTTGATGAGAACCAATATAAGAGATATCCCAGTTCTGCTTTTGTAAATGTGGAATAATGGCTAAATTAGGTGTTACATGCCCTGCCGAACCGCCACCTGTAAAGACTATTTTTTTCATACGTCTCCCCCTTCTACACTATAGTACACTAAAATACCTTGCCTCAGGGTGAGAAAATACCATAGCCGTTACAGACGCTTCTGGCTCCATCATAAATCCTTCTGTTAATGAAATACCTATTTCTTCTGGATGAATTAAGCGAAACAATTTTTCCTGGTCAGCAAGTTCTGGACATGCTGGATAACCAAATGACACGCGAATGCCTCTATATTTTGTACGGAAACGTTCTTCCATCGTCAGTTCAGGTGAGTCTGGAATGCCCCAACGATCACGAATGAGCATATGTGTTTTTTCAGCAAGTCCTTCTGCTAATTCAAGCGCTAACGATTGAATGGCATGACTGCGTAAATAATCACCCTTCGCCTTCCACTCTTCAGCGATGTCCCGAACTCCTTCCCCAACAGTAACAGATAAGAAAGCAACATAATCCATTTCATCTCCAATCGGCCGTAAATAATCACCTAAAGTACGGTATGGGGCCTTTCCTTGTCTAGGGAATGTGAAACGCTCTATAATACGCGTATGATCTTCTGGATCATATATTACAATGTTTTGTCCGTCGCTTTGTGCTGGAAAAAATTGATACACTGCTTTCGGGCGTAACCAAGATTGTCCTTCTTGTAATAATTCATCGATTAAATCATTTAATTCGTGCGCTCTTCTATCTCCTTCTTTCAGGAGTTTTTTTACATTTCCTTTTAATCCAAGATGATGTCCAAGTAGCATTTGTCTATTTAAAAACGGCGCGAGATGTGCAACTGGAATATCGCGTAATACAATTCGTTTTGTTGAATCAGGTATCATAACCTCCGCCTTCGGTAATGGCTCAATTACTGCTAGAATTTCCACTTGTTTCTCTTCTTTTTTAACGATATGAAGATGACGTTCTTTTTTATCCTGTTTCATCTTCTCACGTTCTTCTTCTTTTTGAAGCTTATTAATAATATCAAGCCCCGTCATCGCATCACTCGCATAGCATACGAGCCCTTTATATGATGGAGAAATACGATTATCTGTAAATTTTCTCGTTAGCGCTGCACCACCGACAACGATTGGAATATCAATATTTGCCGCTTTTAAATCTTCAGCTGTTGTTACCATTTGTTGGGCTGATTTTACTAACAAACCAGAAAGACCAATAATATCAGGCTTCTTCTCTTGTACTTCTTGAACAATTCGATCCGAACGAACATTAATCCCTAAATTAATAATTTCATATCCGTTATTTGATAAAATAATTTCAACGAGATTTTTCCCAATATCATGTACGTCACCTTTTACAGTCGCTAATAATACTTTCCCTTTTTTCGCGCTATCACTAGACTCCATATGTGGCTCTAAATAACTTACGGCAGCTTTCATACTTTCAGCACTTTGCAATACTTCAGCAACGATAAGTTCATTACCATTAAATAATCGCCCCACCTCGTCCATTCCTGTCATAAGTGGACCATTAATAATATCAAGAGGTTTTCGTCCTTCTGTAAGCGCGAGACCTAAATCTTCATGTAATCCTTGCTTCGTACCTTCTACAATATAATTTGCTAATCGTTCATCAAGCGTTAGTGTTTCTTGTATAACGACATCTTTCTTTTTAGCAACACGATAAAAGTTTGTAAATTCTTCTAACGTCTCTTTCGTCGTTTCAAATAATAATGCATCTGCAAGACGTTTTTCTTCCTCTGGAATTGACGCATAGCGCTCTAATTTTTCCGTGTTAACAATCGCATAATCTAATCCTGCTTTCGTTGCATGATATAGAAAGACCGAATTTAATACTTCACGGCCCGCGGGCGGTAAACCAAATGATATATTACTTACACCCAAAATCGTTAAACATTCTGGTAACGCCTCTTTAATAAGACGAATTCCTTCTATAGTCGCTGCCGCTGAGCCTATATATTCTTCATCACCTGTCCCTACAGGAAACACAAGCGCATCAAAAATAATATCAGATGGACGTATACCATACTTCTTCGTTAGTAACTCATAGCTTCTTTTCGCAATTTCTATCTTTCGTTCTGCACTAACTGCCATACCATCTTCATCAATTGTCCCTACAACTATAGCAGCACCGTATTTCCGAAGAAGAGGTGTCACTTTTTCAAACCGTTCTTCTCCATCTTCTAAATTAATAGAATTGATAACACCTTTTCCTTGAATATAAGTTAGAGCTCTTGCCATAACATTTTCATCTGTTGAATCAATCATAATCGGTACTTTTAATACTTTCGTAACTTCTGCCAAGAATCTTTCCATATCTTCTATTTCATCACGGTCAGGGTCTGCCATACAAATATCAATAATATGAGCATTCTTCTTCACTTGCGCTCTTGCCACTTCAGCTGCCTCTTCAAATTTCCCTTCTGCTACTAATCTTTTAAACTTGCGTGATCCAATTACGTTCGTCCTTTCTCCAACAAATAACGGTCTCATAGAATCATCATATTGCAACGCCTCTAATCCACTAACTCCATGCCCTTCTCGTTCATGTTGTTCACGTGGCTTAAGAGATGCTAACGCGGATTTCATTGCACTTATATGTTCTGGTGTTGTACCACAACAACCACCAATAATATTAACCCAACCTTCTTCGGCAAATCGCTTTACTTTTTCCGCGAGAGAAGATGGAGATTCATGATAGTGTCCATCTTCATCAGGAAGACCTGCATTTGGATAACAAGAAATATAACACCCCGATAAATCAGATAAGGAACGAATATGTTCCCTCATAAATTCCGGACCAGTCGCACAGTTTAATCCAACCGATAATGGCTTCATATGCTCTATCGATAAATAAAAGGCTTCTATCGTTTGCCCCGCTAAAGTCGTTCCCATCGGTTCAATCGTTCCAGAAATCATAATAGGAACCGTTTTATTTAGTTCATCAAAAGCTGCTTGAATTCCAATATACGCAGCTTTCACATTACGCATATCTTGACTCGTCTCCACAAGTAGTACATCAATTTCGCCCTTCAATAACCCTCTCGCCTGCCTTGTATAGGCTTCAATCAGTTCCTCAAATGTAACTCCTCCTGTAACACTAATCGCTTTCGTTGTCGGCCCCATCGCACCTGCAACATATACTTCCTTCCCGCTTTCTTTAACAGCTTGCTTCGCCAATAGTGCTGCCTTTTCATTTAGTTCTTCATCTAAATGAGACAACTCATAATCACTTAATACGATATTCGTCGCACCAAATGTATTTGTTTCAATGATGTCAGCTCCAGCTTCAATATAAGCTTTATGAATCTTTAAAATAACATCTGGCCTTGTTTCTACTAAATATTCATTACACCCTTCGTACTCTTCTCCTCCGAAATCTTCCGCAGTTAAGTCCTCTTGCTGTATCATCGTCCCCATTGCACCATCTAATATTAGAATGCTATTTTGTAATCTTTCTTCTATACACTTCATCAATTAATACCCTCTTTCACTTCTTGCTTTGCTCTTACATATTTCACGAGATGTTCTGTAATTTCATATTTTAAAAATGGTGTAATAAGATAAACACCGTTAAAGTATTTCATCGCCGTATCGATTAACTCTTGTGAAATACGAATCCCTTCCTCAATAGCCGCCTCTTTCGTTTCATGTCCATCCATTCTTTGTCTTATCTCTTCTGGAAGAGTAATACCAGGCACTTCAAAATGAAGAAAATCTGCATTCCGCTTACTTACTAACGGCATAATCCCAATAAAGATAGGTTGTTCCAAATGCTTTGTCGCTTCATACACTTCCTCAACTAACGCTATATCGTAAATTGGCTGAGTTAAGAAATATTCCGCTCCAGCATCTATTTTCCGTTCCATTCGCTTAACCGCTGCTTTTAAATGTCTTACATGCGGATTAAACGCACCGCCGACAGAAAATCTTGTTGCCGGACCAATGGATTTCCCTAAAATGGAACGCCCATCGTTCATTTCTTTAATCATTTTTATGAGCTCAATAGAGGACAAATCATATACAGAAGTTGCACCTGGGAAATCGCCAACACGCGCTGGATCACCAGTTAAAGCTAGCACTTCCTCCATCCCTAACGCCGATAAACCTAATAAATGAGATTGTAGTCCAATGACGTTATGATCTCTACACGTTAAATGAGTCAATACCGGAATATCATGCTTTGTTAATAACGCACCCATTGCCATATTCGAAACGCGAGGCGATGCTAATGAATTATCTGCTAGAGTAATAGCATCTGCCCCAGCTCTTTTCAGTGCTCTTGCCCCTTCAAAAAAACGCTGCGTGTCTAATGTTTTCGGTGGGTCTAGTTCCACTACAACTGTCGTTTGTTTCTTTGCTTTCTCTGCTAGAGTGACGTAAGATTTCGAACGTTTCTCGTGTGTATGAACTACTTTTGGTCTTTGAATCGTGTCCTTTTCTATTACAGGTATAGCATTTGCAATAGCGCGCTTCATACTTTCAATATGTTCTGGAGTAGTACCACAACAACCACCCAATAACCGAATACCTTGCTCAATAAATTTCGGTGTCATCGCTTCGAAATAAGCCGGACTTCCCTCATATACGTAACGTCCCTCCACATAATTCGGGAGACCTGCATTTGGATATGCTGACAAGTAGCCATTTTGAGGAATCGATATCATTTTAAAAGCTTCCGTCATATGAAGTGGTCCTAGTTGGCAGTTCAATCCAACAACATTCGCACCGTAATCTAAAAGCTGTTTTAATATTTCATTTACATCATTTCCATTTTGAGTCGTACCTGCCTCATGTAACGCTAATTGGGCTACAATTGGAATATTCGTTTGTTTTCGTAACACCTTAACAGCATGAAGTAGTTCAAATTCATCATAGAAAGTTTCTAATAACAATCCATCAACCTGTTCTTCTAGTAAAGCACCTGCCTGCTCAAGTAACATAAACTCCCTTTCCATATCAGTTGTTGTAACAGCTCCTATATGTTTCATACCACCAATTGTTCCTAAAATTGCATTTCTGTCTGTAACAGATGCTTTCGCAATCTTCACTGCTGCTTTATTAATTTGAACAACTTGATTCTCTAAGCCATACATACGTAATTTCGCTTCATTTGCTCCATACGTATTCGTCTGGATAACATCCGCTCCAGCAGCTACATATTGTTTATGAATCGATATAATTAAGTCTGGATCAGACAAATTCAATTCTTCAAAACTACTTTGTAAACCATGCGAATGTAATAACGTTCCAACCGCACCATCACCTATTACAATTCCTTTTGATAATAAATCTAGTAATTTCACGAATCTCCCTCATTTCTATCAATATAAAAACCCCCTCTTCACTTTGAAGAGGGGGACATAATTGTTCCGCCTCTTATTATGCAAAACATTCGTTTTGCAGGTATTAGCACCGTTTCAAACATTTCGTTTGCAGGTTGCCGGGTTTCACAGGGCCTTTCCCTCCACCGCTCTCAATAAGAGTTGTCTTTATTATTTTATTTATGTAGCTAAAAGGAAATACGTTCCCCTTTTAACAATGTTTGTTAATTTTTTATAAATTTAGCATGCACAAATATAAAAGTCAATGACACTTGCGGAAAAATAAAAATTATTTAAAATAAAGTTGCAATTCAATTAACTTTTGTTGTAAAGTTAAAAACATAATAAAAATTTCATACGAACATTCTTATCTAGAGAGGTAGAGGGACTGGCCCTATGACGCCTCAGCAACCATTAACAATTTGTTAATAAGGTGCTAATTCCAGCAAATTGTGAAAGATTTGACAGATGAGAAGAAGACTCTATTCAATCCGAAAGCCTTCTTCTTAGAAGGCTTTTTTTATTTTATATTCAACTACTCGTTCAATTTAAAAAGGAGGAATTTTTACATGTCAACTATCGAAACAAAACTAGCACAAATCGGAAATCGTAGCGAAACTACAACAGGAACTGTTAATCCACCCGTTTATTTCTCAACCGCTTATCGTCACGAAGGACTTGGTAGATCTACCGGATTTGACTATTCACGAACTGGAAATCCAACTCGTGGTCTTTTAGAACAGGCAATCGCAGATTTAGAATATGGCGAACAAGGTTATGCCTGTAGTTCAGGTATGGCAGCTGTTCTCCTCGTCCTTTCATTATTCCGTTCTGGAGATGAACTTATTGTATCCGAAGATTTATACGGGGGAACGTATCGCTTATTTTCCGAACACGAAAAAAAGTGGAATGTTCGATGTAGATACGTAAATACACAATCTATTAAACAAATTGAGCAAGCTATCACAACTGAAACGAAGGCTATTTTCATAGAAACTCCGACTAATCCATTAATGCAAGTTACTGATATTGCCGCTGTCGCAACTGTAGCGAAAAGACACGGACTACTTCTTATCGTAGACAATACATTCTACACTCCTTATATACAGCAACCATTAACAGAAGGTGCCGATATCGTACTTCATAGTGCAACGAAGTATTTAGGAGGGCATAACGATGTACTAAGCGGACTTGTCGTGGCAAAAGGAAAAGAACTTTGTGAAGAAATTGCTCATTATCATAATGCCTCCGGTGCTGTCTTAAGCCCATTTGACTCATGGCTATTAATTCGTGGTATGAAAACTTTAGCGCTTCGCATGAGACAACATGAAGAAAATGCGAAAACAATTGTTGCTTATTTAAATGATGAAGACGGTGTGACAGATGTATTTTATCCAGGAAGAGGCGGTATGATTTCGTTTCGTCTTCAAGATGAAACATGGATTAATCCATTCTTACAATCTTTATCCTTAATCACATTTGCTGAAAGTCTTGGTGGTGTAGAAAGTTTAATGACTTATCCAGCAACGCAAACGCATGCTGATATTCCTGAAGAAATTAGAACGGCAAACGGTGTATGTAATCGTCTTCTTCGATTCTCCGTCGGCATTGAAAATAGTAACGATTTAATTCAAGACTTAAAGCAAGCCATTAAACTTGTAAAAGAAGGTGTAAGCATATGAGTTATTCTATCGATACACTCTTACTACACAACCAGTATAAACATGATACTCAAACAGGAGCTGTTAACGTTCCCATTTATAACACATCAACATTTCACCAGTTTGACGTAGATGCTTTCGGGAAATACGACTATAGCCGATCGGGTAATCCAACTCGTGAAGCTCTTGAAGATATCATTTCTTTATTAGAGGGCGGAACAAAAGGATTCGCATTTGCATCAGGAATTGCAGCGATTTCCACTGCATTTCTCCTTCTTTCACAAGGTGATCACGTACTCATTTCAGAAGACGTATACGGAGGCACTTACCGAATTATAACTGAAGTACTCTCTCGTTACGGTGTTTCACATACATTTGTAGATATGACAAATATGGAAGAAATAAAAGAAAACATTAAACCAAATACGAAGCTATTTTATGTAGAAACACCTTCTAATCCACTTTTAAAAGTGACAGATATTCGTGCTGTTTCTAAGCTTGCAAAATCTATTGGTGCTCTTACTTTTGTTGATAATACATTTTTGACACCACTATTCCAGAAGCCACTTGATCTTGGAGCCGATGTTGTTCTTCATAGTGCCACAAAATTTATTGCTGGCCATAGCGATGTTACTGCCGGATTAGCGGTCGTAAAAGATGCCGAACTTGCTCAAAAACTTGGATTTTTACAAAATGCATTCGGCGCTATTTTAGGACCTCAAGATTGTTCTCTCGTACTTCGCGGTCTAAAAACATTGCATGTACGCCTTGAGCATTCAGCTGCAAATGCCAATAAAATTGCACATTATTTACAAGAGCACGCTAAAGTTAAAAACGTCTATTATCCAGGATTACAAACACATCTTGGATTTGATATACAACAATCTCAAGCTACATCAGCCGGAGCTGTCCTATCTTTTACTTTACAGTCAGAAGATGCACTCCGCCAATTTTTATCAAAAGTAAAATTACCTGTCTTTGCGGTTAGTTTAGGAGCTGTCGAATCGATTCTTTCCTACCCAGCTAAAATGTCACATGCAGCACTATCGCAAGAAGCTCGAGATGAAAGAGGTATTTCTAATTCATTACTTCGTTTATCTGTCGGCCTTGAAAATGTTGATGATTTAATATCTGATTTTGAAAATGCTCTTTCTTATGTAGAAGAACCTGTAAATGTATAGAGAGAAAAGAAGATATGAAATTAAGTTTTCATATCTGCTTTTTATGCTGTCTAACATATTCGTTTTAATACTTTTCTGTCTGTATAGTTCATTAAAAAATAAAAGTGCATTATCGATTTACAAAATGGAGTATGTTATAGCGGAGAGCATTTATTTGATTTACAAAATTTACTTACAAAAGTAAATAAAAGAATTTCTTCATATAGAAAATCAAATAAACCAATCATTTTTGTTCAACATTGCGATGATGATTTAGTACCCGAAAAAAAAATTTGGGCTATTCATACCGATCTAGATGTTCAAGAACAAGATTTTTTTGTAAGAAAAACACATGCCAATTCATTTTATAAAACAAACTTAAAAGAGATTTTAGATCAATTATCTGTACATCGTATTGAATTTTGTGGTGCCCAAACAGAGTACTGTATGGATGCTACAATTAAATTTGCCCACGGACTGAGATACGAAAACTTCATGGTACAGAAAACAACCTCTACGTTAAATAATCCATTTATGTCCGCAAAAGAGACAATTGATTTTTATGAGAATATATGGAACCACAGATTTTTAAAGTTGATAAAGGATGAACTCTAGAATAAAGGACTCAAATATTTAATCATCACCATAAGAAAGCTGATTATAATCAGCTTCTTTTAACCTGTTTTATATTCTATATATATCATTATAATTCCTTTTTCATATTATTTTAAAAATTTCGTATATTCATTTGAAAGAATAAGAAAATCATGATAAAATTGTGTTACAAATATATCTATATCTTTCAATTTTTAAAACGCATCAAAATTTTCACCCAAAAGTGTCATTTTACAAAACCGTACAAATTGATCTATTTTATTTACATCAGGGTCTCTTTTCTTACAATTTCTTTACTTTAGGACTTTTTTTCTGCAACAACTGTTTTCTTTTCTTTAATTTTTTGGTATGTATAGTATGGTATGGTATAACAGCTCACACGGAGGTGGAAAAGAACATGTTAGAAACCTTTCAAAAAGAAATAGAACTATATGAAAGCAATGCAGAATTATTGAAAGTGCTTGCTCATCCTGTTCGCTTATGTATTGTAAAAGGATTAATTGAACGTGGCCCAAGCAATGTTTCTACAATGTACACTGGCTTAAACATGCCACAATCTACAATTTCACAGCATTTAGCAAAGTTAAAAAGTGCTAAAATCGTTTCTAGTGAAAGAAAAGGATTAGAAATTTACTACAAAGTAGAAAACGAAACAATTATTCAACTCGTTCGCGTATTATTAGGTTAGGGACTAATAGACAGAGAAAAAGAACGTATTCTATATTTTTCATCTCATATCTTTAATATAAATATATATCATGAGAGAAAATATACAATACTACATAAGTCGTATGAAAAAACAAGACACAGCAATATACTGTGTCTTGTTTTTTCATACTGTTAAATATTGATTCAAATGTAAATTCTGCATATCTTTTGTATGTATAACAACCTCAAAAGCACTGCCTAAGCCTCCGTTCAAAATCATAGAACGAACTGCTCGGTTTCGTTTTTGAGTTTCAGAAAAAGGATTCGTATCTTGATGACTCGTAAGATGTTCTAATATTCCTGCCGCTAACAAAAACTCTGATTGCTTCCTGTGCCATATCGTATGAATCCCTTGTAACTCGAAAATCATCTTCAACTCATCCCAATGAACATGGGTAGTTAAATCCATTTCTCCTGGATATGCAAGAGGGTTACGAATTAGCTTATGCTTATAATATCCTCTTAAACTTCCTTCATGATGTGCAGGATGCATCCATTCTTCTTTTGTATAACCATAATCAACTGTAATACATATACCTCGCTGGAACCATTCCGCAATTTCTTCTATATACTCTTCCATTGCAATAGGTACCTCAAATCGCTGCCCCTCTGCAATATGAATATTATACTTCAATAAGTATCGACCAATTCTTTTCTCTACTGGCCTAAATACTTCTGCAAGGTCCCCTTCCTCTGTATACGTGATACGTACTTCATACAAAATTCCATTTCTTTTCTCAACTACTTCAACAGGAAACGCATCAAATAGCTCATTCGAAAAAATAATTCCTTCGAAAGACTCTCCCATTTCAATATACGATGTATAGTACGATACATTATCAAATGAGCAAAGACTCTCCTGCTGTAATCTTCTATGAAAAGGGCTCACTTCAACAATTGAATAGTTTAAACTACTAAAGGTTTCCGGAGATAATTGTTTCCATTCTTGTAAAACATCATAGGCAAACTTCCCCGTTCCCCCACCAACCTCACAAATATTTGAAGAAACTTCCCCATTTTCAACAAGCCGAATGAAAAACTTAGCAAAAGTCTTCGCAAAGACAGAAGATACATTACTACTCGTAAAAAAATCTCCTTGTCTTCCAATTTTTTCACGTTCTCTCATATAATATCCATGTCCCTCTGCATATAATACGAGGTTCATATACGTACTGTATGAAATTGAATAATCCTTTTCTTTCCCCATCCATTCTCTTAAAATGAGCTCCATCCCCATAATAACTCCTTATTGTAAAAATGGATTATTTTCTTTTTCAAATCCAATGCTCGTCTCTGGACCATGCCCACATAGCACCGCTGTTTCATCTGGTAATACAAATAATTTCTCTTCAATACTTCCAATTAATTCAGCAAAGCTTCCGCCAGGCAAATCTGTTCTTCCAATACTCATTTGGAATAATACATCACCAGAAAATACGGCATTCGCCTCTTTACAATAATAAGAAATACTTCCTGGAGAATGTCCTGGTGTCTCAAAAATTTCAAAGTTAAAAGAACCGATCGTTAATGTACCTTCTGCATCAATAATTTGATCTGCTGGTTTCGCTGTAATACTGCGGTTCATCATAAAAATTTGCGATCCATTCACAGTTGCATCTCCTAACCAATCCGCTTCTTCTTTATGTACGTATACCGGAATACGAAAAGCATCTCTCACGGCATCAACAGCACCAATATGATCAAAGTGAGCATGTGTTAATAAAACCGCAAAGGGCTTTAACTGCGCTTCTTGTAAATATGTAACAAGTTTCTCTCCTTCATGACCAGGATCAAAAATAATACACTCATTTTGATCATTCGTTAAAATATAAGCATTTGTTTGTAATGGGCCTAAAGGCATTTGTGTCCATTTCATATAAAAATCTCCTCCAGTTATTGAACTTACTTTCAATGATACAACATTTCTTTCTCTTATGAAAAGAAAGGATGCTATCTCGACATTCATTTTTAAAACATGTACAATATAAAAGAGTAAATATTCCAAAAACTCATCGTAAGAAATGAGAAGACAGAGGAGGATATTGTATGGGCCTTGTTATTATTTTTGCGCTAGTCACTCTGTTAGCCGTATTTGCTACGCTTAGAACACTTCGCGAAAAGAATTTTTTCGCGGGCGGCTTTGCAATTGCAACTGTACTCGTTTTCGGGTGGTTTACGATCATGACTGTTCTATATAACGGGTACCCACCGGCAGCTTAATTCATTTTCATGCTATTCTTCATCAAGATTTTGCACAAAAAGAGGAAGGGTTTTCCCTTCCTCTTTTCATATTTCACAACTTATATCATCTTCGCTTCGTATTTGTGCTTTTTTACAAGCCAAGCTCCTCCGATAACACCTGCATCATTACCCAGTATTGCAATTGCTAACTTTGTGCTCTTTACAGCACGTGAGAAAGCATATTGCTCGAAATAACGTTGAATTGGCTCTAATAGTGCATCTCCAGCTTTAGATACACCACCACCAATAACAATTTTCTCTGGATTCAACGTACTAGCAAGGTTCGCTACAGCTAATCCTAAATAAGAAGCTACTTTTTCTACTACTTCGCTCGCTAGCTCGTCACCTTGTCCAAGCGCTTCAAACACATCTTTTGATGTAATACGCCCTTCTTCTGCTAACATAGAACGTAACATACTCTCTTTATCTGTCTCTTGTATTTTTTGCATAGCAACACGCACAATACCTGTTGCAGAGGCTACTGTTTCTAAGCAACCAGACTTTCCGCAATTACAAGGGAAAGGATTCTCTGTAACTACTGTAATATGTCCAATCTCACCAGCAGCACCACTAATACCGTGTACAATCTCACCATTAGCGATTACACCGCCACCAACACCAGTACCAAGTGTCATACAGATTAAATCTTTTGCTCCTTCGCCAGCACCTTTCCACATTTCACCAAGAGCTGCTAAGTTTGCATCATTATCAATAACAACAGGTAATCCTGTTTCTACTTCTAATAAATCTTTTAACGGATAGTTTTTCCACCCTAAATTAACCGCTTCATAAATCATTCCAGATGCCACATGTACAGGACCAGGAGCTCCCATACCAATACCGATCAACTTACTTTTTAATTCACCTAACTCTTCTAACTTTTTATCAATAGCTTTCGCTACATCAAGTGTAATATGTTTTCCTTGCTCATTTGTATTTGTAGGGATTTCCCACTTATGTAAAATTTCACCGTACACATTAATAAATGCTAATTTAATCGTTGTACCACCAAGGTCAACACCAACTAACCATTTCTCTTCCATGTTGCTTACCTACCTTTATCTAATTCTTATTTAGCTCTTTTTGAATTTCTTGCTTCAATAAAAATAAAGCTGTTTGATAGTCTTGTGGATCGATTAGCTGTGACTGATTTAATTCACGCAATTCATCTTGCATTAATTGTAAATCTGCAATTCGATCACCCGTATAAATAATCGTACCAAATTTCTTTAGCAATTGCTGAATATCATAAATAGATATCATTTCATCACCCTCTATGCTTACTTACTATAAAAAACTATAATAAGAAAACGTTCACATATTTTATTATAATCAAGAAGAAAAAGTCTCGTCAATTTTTATTTGTCTATACAAGCCCATTTATAACCATTGTTCCTTTTTCTGTAATAATTTTTTCTACATTTTTATCAAATGGTTCAACAGGAATATGTTTTACCATTTGAAAATCATAAGCTAATGATAGCGTTTCCCCTTTATAATGCACGAGATAACGATCATAGTAGCCACCACCATATCCAATCCGTTCCCCTCGCCGCGTATACGCTACTCCTGGCACGATAAGAAGATCAATTTCACACGCATTCACTTCTTCCGTAAACGCTGGAATCGGTTCACGTAAATTCATATATACTGTTTCTAATTGATCAAAATTACTAATTTTCCGGAAAGACATCGTTCTTGTCCCTTTATTACACTTTGGAACAACAATTTTCTTTCCTTCTTCCCAAGCTTTTTCGATAATAGGATATGTATTCACTTCATGTTCCATCGAGAGAGTGATTCCAATTGTTTTAGCTTCAATCCACTCTTTTTGTCCATACAACGAAACTGCAATTTGTTCCGATAAAGTTGTATACTGTTCTTCAGATAAAGAATTCATGCGTTCTATTATTTGTTTACGTAAACGTATTTTCTCTTCTTTCACACACTTTTCCCCCTTACAGTGACACTTTACTCTACGAGGATAGTGTATCACTTTTACGTAGGAATCGCATAAAAAAAAAGAAACAGTAGGAAAATATTCCTACTGCTTACTTTGTTTCACGGTGTAACGTAGACTTCTTGTCACGCTTGCAATACTTTTTAAGCTCGATACGCTCAGCGTTGTTACGTTTATTTTTCTTTGAGATATAGTTACGATCTCCGCATTCTGTACATGCTAGAGTAATATTTACACGCATTCTTATTTCCCTCCAGTACTAATAACTTAAATCAGACTATACCATAATACCACTTTTAAAATAAAAATTCTACACCTTTTGATATTGTCTAATTTTTTCTATAAGATTTTTCATGTTTTCCCTTGCTATCACTGGGTTTCTAGCATGTGAATACACTAAAAATTTTGGTTGTTTTGCGTCAGAAACGATATAAGACCACTCTTTTTCTGTATATTTGAACTGTACTCCTTCTAATATCCCGTCTTCTTTTCTTTCCATATCAGCCAATAATTTCCGCATTACTTTCCCTTTTTCCTTCCACGAACACACAACTTCATCACAAAGTAAATAGAGCGGAGGTGATTGCTCTATTATGCTAAAAAATGTTTTTCCCTGCAGTGCTATTAACTCAAACAATTTTCCTATTCGATATAAAATATCTCGCTTCCATCTTATTTGAAAAGACTTTTTTTCATCATACATATAAAATAGAAGGTAACAACCGCCCAATTTCAAAGACATTGGATAAATTTTATCTGCTGATTCAAATAATAAATCAGGAATATCTACTTCTTCAAAGTCAGTTCCTTGGTAAATATTACTATGATTATCATATAAATCGAATTGATTTCCTTGTTCAGAAAACATAAGCGCCATATTTGCTTTACTCGATTTCATCAAAGCTTTCACATGATCTTTTTGTTCCCCCGCATAAATCCATGTAACTGTGCACCCAAGCCTTTGCAGAAAGAGAATAAGTAACTGTTGTAACATATCATTTCTCTTATTAATAAGAAGATGAAACTTCTGTTTTTGTATTTTCTCTATATCAATGTGTTCTAATACTGCTTCTATATAATTATTTAAAGAAACATGAACCTGCTTACTTCGCCCCATTTCTTTCTCACATACGTAACGAAACGACTCAGACATATATAGTTGTTCGATCATTTTTTGCTGCTTATACGATAACATTCCATCCCTGCCATACATCTTTATAACAATCCCTCTATCACTTTCCACTTGAATAAAAACCCCACCTGCACAGTTCAAATTATGAATGGCATACTGAAAAAGTGACTCGTTCATTTCTTTACATTCCATCGTATGAATCCCAATACCATGAATAGCATGGAGGAATAAGTTTTTATAGGACGTTGTTTCTATATTTTCTTGACTTCCGATTAATATGCTCTCTCCTTTTAAAAAAAGAGAACCATAAGCCATTGCGGCTTTCACAATAAATTGAGGGGTAATCTCAACATTTCCTCTTCCGACAATCCGGCTTTTTTGTAACCATCCTGCCCCCTTTTCACTCTCTTGAACACCAGCAGAGCCTACTATTGAATGACTATCTATCACCTTATATGGCCATAGTTTTCCTTTTTGCTTAATTACTGTACTTTTCCCTATATGGCAATGGTCCGCTACGATACTTTTTTGAAAAAGTGTAACATCATCTTCAACCATTGTATGCTCTCCAATTGTTGTTTCTAGCAACTCACAATATTTTCCGATATGGGAGTTTGCAAAAACGATGCTTTTTTGCAGCTGAGAATAACTTGAAACGATACTATTTTTCCCTATAATAGAGTACGGTTCAATTACAGCCCCCGCACCAATTATTACCCCTTCTCCAATAAAAGAAGGACCATGAATTTTCGTCCCTTTTCCTATCGTTACACCTTCTCCCATCCACACCATTGGTAATACTTCTGTATATGGAATAGGCACCTTCAATTTTTTCGTCAACAAATCGAATTGAGCTTGCCGATATTGATCAAATGTACCAATATCTAGCCAATAGTCTTCTGATAAATATGCAAATAACACATTTTTATTTGCCAATAGTGGAAATACATCATGACTGAAATCAAAAAATTCCATGGATGGTATGTAAGAAAAAATTTCCGGCTCCATTATATAAATACCTGTATTCACAACATTAGAAACTACCTCATTCCAACTCGGTTTTTCTATATATCGTATAATTTCTTGTTCTTTATTCGTTACAACTAGCCCAAATGAGAGTGGATTTTCTACTTCTTTCACAAACATCGTTACCATTCTCTTCTTCTGTTCATGAAATGCAATTCCTTCTGATAATTGAAAATCAGTTAATGCATCCCCACTAATAACAACAAATGTTTCATCTAAAAAACTTTCCGCTTGCTTAATACTCCCTGCGGTTCCAAGTGGGGGAGAGTCTTCAAAATAATACAAGTTAACTCCCCATTTACTACCATCACCAAAGTACTGCTTAATAGCTGTACTCATATATTGAACGGTAATTGCAATTTCACGAATGCCATGCTGACGTAATAATTCAATATTATATTCAAGAACCGGCTTTTCTAACAATGGTAACATCGGTTTTGGAGTATTACATGTTAATGGTCTAAGACGTCTTCCCTTTCCTCCAGCTAAAATAACCCCCTTCATATACTTCAGCCTCCACTTATATAATGTTCAAGAACTCCGTATACCACATATATATTATTTATCCCGCATTAACTGCCCACAAATAGCGGGATAAATAAATGTACCTTTTAACTCTAGCAAAAAAGAAAGCGCTTACTATTAAATTAGCAAAATATTTATAAGACGTAATTAACACATATGTACTTATTTTTCCATTAATTATGATACATCTTATCATCATAAACTAAAGGAAACAACGAGCTTTTTTTGTCATGTTTTGACTAAAAAAAGCAGGTGATGTCTCATCACCTACTCTTTTCCTACTCATTCAATAAATAATGCTTTCCTTTTACTAAATAAAATACATTCTCAGCAATATTGGTAACATGGTCTGCTACACGCTCAATGTATCTTGCAACAAAGGATAGTTGTGTAATTTGTGTAATCGCTTCTGGTTGTCCAGGGATAGAGGAAATAAATTCACGAATCGCCTTCCCATAAATTTCATCAACTGAATCATCCATTTCAGCAACTTGTCTAGCAAAAGTTAAATTTTCTTGCTCGTATGATTCTAATGCTAAATTTAACATTTTATGAGCAATCTCAAACATTTCATCAAGATTCTGCAAGCTAACAACCACTTCTTTTTCTCCAAGACGAATTGTTGATTTCGCAATATTAACAGCGTGATCTGCAATACGTTCTAAATCTGTCGCTGTTTTAATTGAAATGAAAATTCTTCGTAAATCACTTGCTACAGGCTGCTGCTTTGTAATAAGCATAAGTGCAAGGTCATTTATTTCTTCTTCTAAATTATCCATGCGATAATCACCATCAATGACCTCTAATGCTTTCTCTACATCTCTTTTGTGAAGCCCTTCCATAGCAATTAATAAAGCTTCCCTTGCTAATTCACCAAGTTCAACTACCTTTTGCTGTAACGTCTTTAAATCATATTGAAACTGTTCTCTTACCATTGCTTCTTCCCCCCTCAATATTATGTGCATTATATATAAAGTGAAACTTTAATCAGTGTGGGAGTTTTTCATCCCCACTGATTATTAGCCCGCAAATAGCGGGATAAATCCCCTCCCCAGCCTCTTGTACGTTTATTAAGCCTTGAGGAAAGAGAAATATTACTCCCCCTATTTAAAGTGAGAAATGCCCTCTATTAAGAGGGCATTTACTCTTAGCCTTACAACGATATCAACCAAATCGTCCTGTAATATAGTCTTCTGTTCGCTTATCTGTAGGTGTTGTAAATAATTTATTTGTATCTGTATATTCCACAACTTCTCCACTTAAGAAGAAGGCAGTTTTATCTGAAATACGTGCTGCTTGTTGCATGTTGTGCGTTACAATAACAATACTAAAATCTTTCTTTAATTCCTGAATTAGTTCTTCTACTTTTAATGTTGAAATTGGATCTAACGCTGATGTTGGTTCATCCATTAAAATTACGTCTGGCTCAATCGCTAAGCAGCGTGCAATACATAGACGTTGTTGCTGCCCACCAGATAAACCATATGCATTATCGTGCAAACGATCTTTTAACTCATCCCAAATGGCTGCTCCGCGCAAGCTTTTTTCAACGATTTCATCAAGTGTTTTTTTGTCACGAACACCATGAATTTTCGGTCCATATGCTACATTTTCATAAATAGATTTCGGGAATGGATTTGGCTTTTGGAACACCATGCCCACATGCGTACGTAATTCTTCAACCGGATATGATTTATCGAATATATTTCGTTCTCTATATTCGATAACTCCCGTAGTTCGAACGATAGGTACTAACTCTACCATACGATTTAGCGTTTTTAAGTATGTTGATTTCCCGCAACCACTTGGACCGATAATCGCTGTTACTTCATTCTCATGAATACTTAAGTTGATATCTTTTAAAGCATGGTCTTCTCCGTACCATAAATTTAAATTTTTCGTATCAAATACTACTTTTTTTGGTGCTGTCTCAATCTTCTTCTCATTTTTCACCTGTACATTTACTACTGTTGCTACCATTTGAATTCCCCTTTCATCCACTTCCAACTTATTTTCGATTTCGTAACCATAAGACAAATATATTTATAAAGAGCAGTAATCCTAGCAAAACAATCATCCCAGCTGCTGCTACATACTGAAATTCCTCTTGCGGTCTACTCATCCAATTAAAAATTTGAATTGGTAAAACCGTAAATCTATCGAACATACTAAACGGAACATAATTTGCAAATGCAAGTGCCCCAATAACTAACAACGGTGCCGCTTCTCCGATCGCTCTCGATACCGCTAACGTACATCCCGTTAAAATCCCTGGCAAAGCTACTGGCAGTACAGTTTGATACATCGTTTGCCATTTCGTAGCACCTAATCCGTAAGAAGCTTCTAATAAGGAACTTGGTACAGATCGAATCGCTTCTTGGCTAGCCACAACAACTGTTGGTAAGACGAGTAAACTCATCGTCAGTGCCGCTGCGATTATGCTCTCTCCCAAATGGAGAGCGTATACGAAAATAGTTAACCCGAGTAAACCAAACACAACGGAAGGTACCCCTGCTAATGTTTGATTATTCAATTCTATTAACTTTTTAAAAACGGACTCTTTCGCATAATGCTCTAAATAAAGAGCTGTTCCGACTCCAAATATAAAAGAGACCGGTATAACAATACTCATAAATAATATTGTTCCTGACAAAGCAGCAGCAATCCCAGCTTCTTTCGGATTACGTGAAGCGAAGTTTGTAAAAAAATCTATTGAAAGATAACTCATACCTTTTTCAAAAATTTGAAACAATAAAATAAACAGAATTACGATTGCAAACAAAATTGCTATATAAAATAATGATTTGTAAATTCTATCTTTTAAAAAACGTGATACCATATTTTCTTGTATTTTTTTATGGTCTAACATTCGCATATTATGTCACCCTCCTAAAACGGCGCATAATATACTGCGAAATGATGTTCATAATAAAAGTAAACACGAATAAAGTCGCACCTACAGCATACATGCTGTAATAAGTAATTGTTCCGTGCGGAGCATCACCTAAACTCACTTGTACAATATAGGCTGTTAATGTTTGAATAGAATGAGTCGGATCTATCGATACATTAGGTGTTGATCCAGCTGCAATAACAACAATCATCGTTTCACCAATTGCCCTGGAAGCAGCTAATATAATCGCTGCCATAATCCCCGTAAAAGCCGAAGGAAACACGACTTGTTTTACCATCTCAAACCGAGTTGCTCCTAGCGCTAATGAGGCTTCTTTAATTCCTTTTGCTACAGCTCTCATCGCATCTTCAGAGAGTGACGCAATCGTCGGTATCATCATAAATCCTATAACAATACCCGGACTAATAGCATTAAAAAACTGCAAATCTGGTATAACCCGTTGTAACAGTGGTGTGACAACTGTTAACGCGAAAAAACCATATACAATTGTCGGGATGCCTGCTAGTAGCTCTAACAACGGTTTTAATATTTTCTGAGCGCCATTCGAAGCGTATTCGCTTAAAAACACGGCACAACCTAAACCAATAGGAATTGCTACGAACATGGCAATTGCTGTTACAAGGATTGTTCCACATATAAGTGGTAATATACCGAATTTCGGATCTTCAAAAAAAGGTAACCATTCTTGCTCCGTCAAAAAGGAGTATAATGATATTTTTTGAAAAAACATGATTGTTTCACTAGCCAACGTAATAATAATCCCAAGTGTCGTCACTATAGACACGCTAGCAATTATTTTTAGTAATAACGGAACAATTCGATTGATTCGCTGCGCTTTTTTTCGCCTCTTTGTATTTCTCTCAATCAAATGTTGTACAGAAAATGTAATTTGACTTTTGTCATTATGAGCCAAAGATGAAAACCCCTTTCCACCCTGACATTACCTTTTTATTTCTGTTAACATTCGCAGCTGTTCATTGTATTTTTCTTTTGGCAATTTTACATATCCGACCTCTTCAGCGAGGTTGCCAACATGTTTAATCATAAACTCAACATAATTTGCTACATTCATTTTATTTCGGATAGATGCATCATTTACATAAGTAAATAGCGGTCTAGCTAAAGGCTTATACGCCCCCGACTGAATGGTCTCTTTCGTTGGAAATACACCATCCACCTGTATTGCTTTCACCTTATCTCTATTGGCCATATAATAAGCATATCCTACAAAAGCAATGGCATTTTTATCATTCATTACCCCTTGCATAATAACTTGATCGTCTTCAGACAAAGAAACCGTTTTTACAAGGCGATTATTTTGTAAGACAACATTTTGGAAATAATCATAAGTACCAGAGTCTACGCCTGGCGCATAAAATTTAACTTGTTCACGTGGCCATGATGAATGAATTTGTGACCATCGTTTCAATCTACCATTTTCACTCCATAATAGACGTAACTCGTCTATCGTTATATTGTTTACCCACGTATTTTGACGATTCACAACAATTGTTAGACCATCATAAGCAACCTCAAATGGTGTAAATTGAATGGAATTTTTCTGCATAGCATTTTCTTCTACCGGTTTCATCAATCTCGAAGCATTGTTTATATCTACTTCTCCTTTACTGAAACGATTAAATCCTCCTCCTGTCCCAGAAATACTAATAGAAATTTTCACGTTTGGATAGGCCTTTGTATATTCCTCTGCTACTGCCTCTATAATAGGAAAAACCGTTGAGGATCCATCAACTCTCACTTCTCCCATTTCATTTGTAGCAAATACAGTAGACATATTAAAACAAAGGAAACATGTCGATAATGTCAAAACTTTAATCGATGCGCTCATCCATTTCACGTGTTCTTCCTCCTAGAAGTAACCGGAAATAACAGGATTACAGATATAAGAATACTGCTAAACTATTAATTCGGTTTTAATTGTTTGTAAAAGTTTTGTAAAGTTCCACAAAAACAACTGTATACACAAACTTTATTTTCACTTTTGTACTTTAGATGCAGGAAATTTTCTAATCATCCATAAAACTGCTATCTCCTATCACACAAGACAAACTTAGAGCGTATGCACTCATCTTGTTATGTTCATCGTTTTTAAAACATGTCTTTTCAACATTTTACGCTTGTCCACATTTACTAAACCATATGCATAAAGCATAAAAAAAAGCACACTATCTTTTCAGATAGTGTGCTTTTTTTACAACTTTTTTATTCATCATCTTGTGCTTTATTTTTTTTCTCTTTTTCATCTTTTGGAGCTTCACCAGTTAATGCTTGTTTTTTCAAATCAAAGTAAGCGTCCATTATTTCACGACCAATATATCCATTAATCCCTGTTTTATCATCATGTACCCACGGAACAACAACAGAAAATGCTACTTCTGGATCTTCAAGTGGTGCATAACCTACTAATGTTAAGTTATATGTTTCAACACGCTCATTTTTTGCATTTCTACCAATCTCTTTATCTCCGCCATATACAGTTTGAGCTGTACCTGTTTTCCCAGCGGCTTTATATGGTGCACCTGCAAAGTATTTTGTAGCTGTACCACCTGTATCGTTAAACACTTGTCTAAATCCTTCTTGAACACGTTTAATTTGTGATTCAGGCATATCAACACGATTTAATACTTTCGGTTCCATCGATTGAACAACTTTTCCAACTTCTTCTGGCTTCGCCGATGGCTCGCGAATTTCCTTTACAACTTGCGGTTGCATACGATATCCACCATTTGCAATCGTCGAAATATATTGCGCTAATTGAAGCGGTGTATACGTATCATACTGTCCGATTGATAAATCTAATAAGAAACCTGGTTGATTTCCTTTACCCATTTGACCAGCAGTTTCATTTGGCAAATCAATTCCTGTTTTTACACCAAGCCCAAACTGCCCAAAATAGTAACGCATCGTATCAAATGCTTTTTGTGGTATATCTAACGTACCACCTCGTACGTATGGAACACCAGCGATATTCATCGCTGTTTTAAACATATAAACGTTAGAAGACATTTTTAACGCTGTAAGGTCATTAATATACCCCATCGTTTTCCAAGATGACTTCGTAGGTGTCCCTTTTAATTTAATTGGTTCATCTAACTGTACAGCTCCAGGTTGAATTGCACCAGTTTGATATCCCGTAAGTACTGTCGCACCTTTGACAGTTGAACCCATCGGATAAGAACTCGTCATCGTTCCTAATGCGAAATCTTTCACTTGCGTTTGACCGCCTTCATTTACTAATTGTTTCCCCGCCATAGATAAAACTTCACCATTTTTAGGGTTCATCATTACAACGAATGCACGGTCTAAAAGAGGTTCGCTCCCTTTAAATCTCATTAAGTTTTTCGCAAGAATTTCTTCTACGCGCTTTTGTAATTCCATATCGATTGTTAAATTCAGGTCGTTGCCTCGTTGTCCTTGTGACACATTAATAGTTTCTAAAATATTTCCATCTTTATCTGTAACATTTCTTACTTCAGCTTTTGTACCGTGTAAGCTATCTTCATATTGTTGCTCAAGGTAACTTTTTCCTACACGATCGTTACGATTATAATCGCGAACAAGATAGTAATCTAATCTTTCTCTCGGTAATCCTTCATCAGAAGTCGTTACACCACCAAGTACACTTCGGAACATATCATCATACTTATATTTTCGTTCCCAGTCGACATTTGTATCTACACCTGGCAATTTCGCCAAATTTTCACTAATAATCGCGTATTCTTCTTCTGTTGCACCTTTTTTAACGATTTGCGGCGTCATTGCATATCCGCTTTCCATCTTGCTTTTGATCGCCAATATTTCTAAATCTTTTGGCGACAGTTGATTAATCTCTTCTTCTGTTACACGGCTTCGTTGACGTTCATCTAGTTCTTTATCGTCAATTTTATTCGTTTTAAACTCTTCACGATCTTTTTTTGAGATTTTTGCTTCTGCTTCTTCTTTATGTAAAGCAAGCCAATAATCTTTTTTATCGCGATCCGTTAACTTATCTGTTGGGACCTCAATTAAATCTGCTAACTTTTTCGCCGTTTCTAAGCGATCTGCTGCAGTTGATCCCTTCATTTTTGTAAATGTAATTGTACGAATAGGCTCATTATCTACGACCGCTTCTCCATTACGATCAAATATTTTCCCACGCGGTACAGGATTACTTATCGTTGAATTTTCTTTCTTCTCAACTTCATTTTTATATTCCTCACCACGAACAATTTGTACGTATCCAAGCCTTACAATAACCGCGGAGAACATTAAAAACACGCAAAAAAACAACACGTTTAACCGAAAGGGAACGTGGGTCTTTGTCTTTGTCTGGTTCTTTTTCTGCTTCTTGCTCATACAAACCCCCTCTACCAACAGCTATGTAATGTGAAAGGGACACCTTCATACAGGTGTCCTCACTGCTGTCTTACATCTTTTTCTATTCTAGCATAAAACACACGATAAGTTAACCTTCTGGTTCAGTTTGATTCTGCGCTGTTCCTTGTGCTCCAACGCTGGTTTTGTTCACATTTCCCTCATCATATTTGACATTTTTAACTGCAAAATAAATAAGAAAATGTCCAGCTCCTAAAATACATAGTAAAAAAGGTAAACTTTTTTCAGGAGGAAAGAATATGACAGCACATAAAAAACTTAAGATGGAACAAATTCTTCCAGCATTTAACCATAATTCCCTGACTACTACATATTCTACACGCCATTCTCTCGCCTGTTTTGCTCTACCAATTACATCGTATGTCATGGATCCGTACGGAACGAGTAAAATAGGATATGCAACCGCAATACATGCTGCATAAATAAGTAATTTCGTATATGTAACATTGAAAATAACTAAAAATACGACCGCATATAAAATAATACCACCGAGTAAAATGGCTTTTTTTCGCCATTCCTTCTTTAACATGCGGGCAACTAAATAATAGCATACAAATGATACTGCAGAGTTCACTAAACTATATTTCCCTAACGCTAACTCGCTACCAGATGCTAAATAGACGTATACAGAAATAACGAAAATAAACGTTCCTTCTCTCAAACCCTGGAAGAAATGAGCGCGCGTAATTCTTCCCCAGTTTTCATCAACTTGCCGCTCTTTCAATACTTGTACAATTTCATAGCGCCCTTCACATTCTCTCTTTGATAAAAAAAAGCTTAAAACAACCGCAATCGCAAATAGCATTAACGAGAGGAAAAAAACGACCGTATAACCACTCCATTTTTCCATACGTGAAATTGTATATCCGGCTGCAATTGGCCCAATCATTCCAGAGAACGATGTAAGAAGTCCGAGAAAACCGTTAAAAAAGTCTCTTGTTTCTGGTTCTGTAATCTCAAAAGTCAACAAGTTAAATGCAAGCCAATAAAATCCATAACCAACTCCCAAAAGAGCTCCCATTAGTAAAATATAGTGAGATGCACTTTTTCCCGCTACTAAAACGACGATAAAAAAAACAGCTAACGTGCCTACACCTATTCGCAATAAAATCGAACGATCAATACGTTTCGCTAATTTCCCGCCCACAAGAAATGTTAGAGGCTGTAATACAACGCTGGCCAAATTATACAAGCCCAGATTTACATAATTTTGTGTTTGCTTCCATAAATAAATGTTTACAAACGTATTTGATAAAGAAATTGCGAGCGTGTATAAACCGCCTATAACGAGCAATAATACTAAATCCCGATTCACTTCAACATCACCAATTACATGTTTCCACTTCATACACAACTCTCCTTTACTTCATGTTCTAGTCTTCCAAAGACAAGCTCAATTATGTAAAAGGAGAGTATAGAAAAAAGCTAGGAGAAAACTCCTAGCTTTTTTTAGCTGTATTAACTTTAATTATTTTGCTTCTTGGTAAAGTTTTTCAGCAACGTTCCAATCTACAACGTTCCAGAATGCACCGATGTAGTCAGGACGACGGTTTTGGTAATTTAAGTAGTAAGCATGCTCCCAAACATCTAAACCGATAACTGGAGTTTTACCTTCAGTTAGAGGAGAATCTTGGTTTGGAGTGCTTGTTACTTCTAACTCACCATTGTTTACTACTAACCAAGCCCAACCAGAACCGAAGCGAGTTGCGCCAGCTTTTGCGAATTCTTCTTTGAATGTATCGAAGCTACCGAATTTCGCTTCAATCGCAGTTGCAAGTTCGCCTACTGGTTGTCCTCCGCCGTTTGGAGATAGGATTGTCCAGAAGAATGTATGGTTAGCATGTCCGCCACCATTGTTACGTACTGCTGTACGGATTGCTTCAGGTACTTCGTTTAAGTTTGTTACTAATTCTTCAACGCTTTTATCAGCTAATTCTGCATGACCTTCTAAAGCAGCGTTTAAGTTTGTAATATACGTGTTGTGATGTTTTGTATGATGGATGTTCATTGTTTCTTTATCAAAGTGAGGTTCTAAAGCATCATACGCATAAGGTAAATTTGGTAATTCGTGTTTTGCCATTGTTATATTCCTCCCGGTTTATGTATTGTCACTATATATGTGACATACAACTTCATTCTACCCTAATTGCCATAGGGTGCAAACAAATAAATCACATTGTCTTGCTATCATTAAAGTAGCAAAATTCCCACTTCTTTTCAATTAAAATGCTCATATATCCGTAAAAAAAGCTTCCTTCTACAAGGAAGCTTCCTGCTGACATAATAAACATGCGAAATGGATATGGACCCTGTAGGACTCGAACCTACGACCGGACGGTTATGAGCCGTCTGCTCTAACCAGCTGAGCTAAGGGTCCACAATTATGTATGTAACATTAAAAATAACTAAATTCCCATTGGCTATATCGTTTGAGAAATGTAAGATAAATTTACCATATACAAAAGAAAAGTGTCAATTGTATTTTTCTCTCCTAAAAGAAGAAAATTAAGTAAGAAGAACTTTAGTCCTTTCTACTATATGTAAAGATAATATATCTTGAGCTTCTCTAGATTCGTACGTTACAATGATTTTATACATACATAAAGGAAGTGAATCTATGTCCATTTTTACACAGCTAGCAAAAAGCGTATATTCGCCTAAAGATATGGCGCTTTTCCGTTTTCAAAAAATCGGTAAAACCATTTTGTATATTATGCTTCTTTGCCTAATCACTACTATTCCAAGAACTTTCTTGTACGGTAGCGTTATTCAAGATGGTGTTAACATGGTAAATAAAGTGATCGAAAAAGATTTACCTGATTTCAAAATTGAAAATGGCGAACTAACAGCTGATATTGACCAACCTATCGAAAAAGAAGATGGAAATGCCCTTTTCGTATTTGATCCAAATTCAACAGACTTAGAAAAATATCAAAATAAAACAGGTTTATTTGTTTTAAAAGATAAAGTAGTCTCCATGGGAAATGGCCAACCACAAACATACTCTTATAATGACTTATTAGGTGCATCTCTTGAGAAGAAAGATTTACAAGATTTCATTTCGTTATTTGACAGTATTTATCCAATCTTACTATTCGTTATTGGGTTCTTACTGTACTTGTTCCAATTATTTATTACCTTTGTAGGAGTTACATTACTTGCCTTCATCGGTTCTGCAATGAGCGGTCAACGCAAATTATCTTATAAACAAGTTTGGACGTTAACTGCTTACAGCTACACAATTCCAACAATCTTCTTTATGGTTATGGATTTATTCAAAATAAACGTACCTGGAGCAACATTCATTTACATTGCAGTTGTTTTAATCGTTCTATACTTAACAATTAAAGAAGTTCCAAAACCAAAAGATAAACAAGAACTATAAAAAAATGCCTAAATAGGCATTTTTTTTTTGGACAAGCATATATTCCTAGCAAAGGAGTGAAGGATATGAAGAGATTAGGTGTACTCTTATTCGTGCTTGTCCTCGGTTATATATTTTATTACGACATTAAAATCGGTACTTTACCGATGTTAAGTTCATACAAAAAAACAACAGCTGCCGAAACGATAAAAAAAGAAAATACAGATACAAAGCAGAATAAAGAGAAAGAAACAGAAAAAGAAACGGATACAGCTTATAAAGCAATTGAAGTAAAAACTGGTGATACAGTCCTTTCTATTACAGAAGCGATCAATAAGAAAAAAATTCCTTCTATTGAAAAAGTAATTGATGATTTTAAACAATTAAATAAAAATACATCTGCTACAAAAATCCAAGTTGGAAAGTCTTATAAATTCCCGTTATATCAATAAGCCATCACTTAATCCTTGTCAATTACATAAAGGCGCTGATACAATAGTAAAAGTGAAACCGAGTACTTTGGTTTCTATAGCCCTTTCTCACACATACTATCATTGATGTAAGGGACTAAAATAAGAAACTTCTTTTATAAGGAGAGCGATCTATTCGTGAATGAAATGACTCATCGTACAAAAACACGTCCAGTTAAAGTCGGTAATTTAACAATTGGCGGTAACAATGAATTAATTATACAAAGTATGACGACAACAAAAACACATGATGTTGAGGCTACAGTTGCTGAAATTAAACGTTTAGAAGAAGCAGGCTGTCAAGTCGTTCGTGTTGCTGTTCCAGACGAGCGCGCAGCAAATGCTATTGCTGATATTAAAAAACAAATCAACATTCCACTTGTTGCTGATATTCATTTTGATTATCGCCTTGCTTTAAAAGCAATCGAAGGCGGCATTGATAAAGTACGTATCAATCCAGGTAATATTGGACGTCGCCATAAAGTAGAAGCTGTTGTAAACGCAGCGAAAGAGCGTGGCATTCCAATCCGTATCGGCGTAAATGCAGGTTCATTAGAACGTCACATTTTAGAAAAATATGGATACCCAACTGCTGATGGTATGGTCGAGAGCGCACTGCACCATATTAAAATTTTAGAGGACTTAGATTTCCACGATATTATCGTATCAATGAAAGCCTCTGATGTTAACTTAGCAATTGAAGCATATGAAAAAGCCGCTCGCGCTTTTGATTATCCATTACATTTAGGTATTACAGAATCAGGAACTTTGTTTGCTGGAACTGTAAAAAGCGCTGCTGGTCTTGGAGCAATTTTAAATAAAGGTATCGGAAATACACTACGTATTTCTTTAAGTGCTGATCCAGTGGAAGAAGTAAAGGTTGCACGTGAACTATTAAAGTCATTCGGTCTTGCATCTAATGCCGCAACACTTATTTCTTGTCCAACTTGTGGTCGTATTGAAATTGACCTAATTAGCATCGCTAATGAAGTAGAAGAATATATCTCTACACTTCAAGTTCCAATTAAAGTTGCGGTACTTGGCTGCGCTGTAAACGGTCCTGGTGAAGCTCGTGAAGCTGACATCGGTATTGCTGGTGCACGCGGAGAAGGTTTATTATTCCGTAAAGGGCAAGTTGTTCGTAAAGTACCAGAAGAAACTATGGTAGAAGAACTGAAAAAAGAAATTGATGTAATCGCTGCTGAAATGGCTGCCGAACGAGAAAAAGAAAAAGAAAAACAAGAACAATAAAAAAGACGGTTGCCCACAATTTTTGTGAGCAACCTTTTTACATTTAAATTAAAAACTCGTCAGTTAATAACCGACGAGTTTTCTCATTTTGCACATTTTGGACAACGACCATATATTTCGAACTTATGTCCCGTTACCTCATAACCTTTAAAATCTTTATTCATAAAATCCATTGGGCAAGAAGTGATTTCTTTCGTACCACCACAATCTAAACAAATAAAATGATGATGATGTTCCATAATAGAGCACGTAAAACGAAAATGTTTTTCACCATTTAATTCCGTTTGCTCTAAAACTCCAATTTCAGCGAATACCGTTAAGTTACGATAAATCGTATCGAAACTAAGTCCTGGATAATCATCCTTCATATGCTCTAAAACGTCTTTCGCAGTTAAATAACGATTATGTGCCGCGAATAATCTTAGCATCTCTTCCCTTTTCCCCGTATGTTTATATCCTTTTTCCTTCATTAGGCGTAAAGCTTCTGTTAGATTCATACCTATCCCTACTTTATGCAGTTTTTTTCTTCTTCCATAAAATCGCACCGATTAAAATAAGAACCGCTATCATAACGATTGTACCACCTGGTGCTAGATCAAGTTGATACGAAGCAAACATTCCACCAATTACTGCAATTTCACCAAATAAAATGGAAAAGAAAATTGTTTGTTTAAATCCTTTTGCAATACGAATACTTGCTGCAACTGGTAACGTCATTAAAGATGATACGAGAAGAACACCTACAACCCGCATTGATACCGCAATTACAAGAGCAACTAATATAATGAAAATAAAGTGAATCCACTTTGCACTCAAACCGGTTGATACAGCGTATTCCTCATCAAATGATAGTAAAAACAACTCTTTGTATAATAAAACAATCGTTATAATAACTACAATTGCTACTATACCAATAATAATTAAATCCGCACTTGTCACAGCACTTACACTACCAAATAAATAACTAAATAAATCCGTATTGAATCCATTAGCAAGTGAAATGAAGATAACTCCAATCCCCATCCCTGCTGAAAGTATAATCGGAATTGCTAATTCTTGATAATGTTTATATACAGTACGTAATTTTTCAATTAGCAATGCTCCACCGATTGAAAAAAGCATTCCCATATATAAGGGGTTTAAAAACCCACCGGTAAAGATTGTCTTTTCAAGTAATAAACTTGCTGCAATTCCCGATAACGTCACATGACTTAATGCATCCGCAATAAGCGACATACGACGAATTACAACGAACACGCCGATAAGTGGTGCGACAAGCCCTATTAAAACACCAGCGTATAAAGAATTACGTAAAAAATCATATTGTAAAAAATCCTGTATCATTATATCCTCCCGTGATGCCCATGTTCATGTTCTAAGCGATGAACATGATGTCCATATAAAATCGACATTTCGGCATCTTCTAACTCTCGGAATTTCTCTACATTCCCATGGAAATGTAGATGCTGATTTAAACATGCAACATGCGTCACCTTCTCTGTTACAGCACCCATATCGTGCGTAACAAGAATTAACGTGATCCCTAGCCTTTTGTTTAAATCCTCTAGTATCTCATAGAAGCTTTCCACATTTTTCACATCAATCCCAACAGTAGGCTCGTCCAAAATAAGTAATTCCGGATCACTTACAAGTGCACGAGCAATAAATACACGTTGTTGCTGTCCACCAGAAAGCTCTCCAATGTTGCGACCTTGAAACTCGCTCATCCCTACATCAGCAATCGCTTTTTCTACTTTCGCCTTATCGTCTTTCGTAAAGAAGCGAAAAAGACCTTTTTTGGAAACAAGTCCCATTGAAACAACTTCAAAGACAGTCGCCGGGAAACCTGAGTTAAAGCTATTTGCCTTTTGAGATACATAACCAACTTTATTCCACTCTTTAAATTTTTTACTATCAATGCCAAACAATCTAATACTTCCTTGCTTCGGCTTTAAAACACCCAATAAACATTTAAGTAAAGTCGATTTCCCTGAACCATTCGGTCCAACTAAACCTAAAAAAGCTCCCTTCGGAACTTGCAAATTAATATCTTCTAACACATTTCGATCTTCATACCGAAACGTAAGTCCTTCTATTTCTAATATATTATTCATTACACATCACCTATTTTAATTCAGAATGATTCCGATTTATCTCTATTTGAATTATAGTACAGCTTATTATAGTTGTAAACCAATCTGCCCAAAATATATTCCTTATTTCCAGAAACCTTACTATTATAACAAAAAGCAGAGAAAATTTCTCTGCTTTCGAAAGATATTGTAATTAATTTTTTAGTGAATCGCTGATTTAAACTTACCGCCATTCGTCTCTTGCGTACTCATAATCGTAACAAAGGCATTTTCATCAATTTCATGCACAATCGACTTTAACTTCGTCACTTCAAGACGCGTTACAACTGCATAAATAACTTCTTTTTCTTTATCTGTATAGCCACCTTTAGCAACAAGTTTTGTTGTTCCACGGCCAAGGCGGTGTAAAATTGCATTTGATACTTCTTCATATTGATCTGACACTATTAAAACCGCTTTCGTTTCGTCTAATCCTTGAATTACTGTATCAATTGTTTTAAATGCGATATAGTACGTCATAACAGAATACATCGCCTGTTCGACACCAAATACAAATGCTGCCCATGCAAAAATGAATAAATTCACAAACATTACAAATTCACCAACAGAGAAAGGTAATTTCTTCGTTAATAAAATCCCCATAATTTCTGTTCCGTCCATTGATCCACCATGACGAATAACAAGTCCTACACCAAGCCCTAAAATAAGACCACCAAAAACTGTTGCTAAAATCGGCTCTGTTGTAAATGGTGGGATAGCATGCAACGTTGATTCAATAAATGCTAAAGCTACAATTCCAAATGCTGAAGATAACATGAATGTTTTTCCAATTTGCTTATACCCGGAGTACATAAAAGGAATGTTGAGGATAACAACTAAAGTAGAAAAACTTAACCACCAAATATTAGGAGTAAGATAATCTAATATAAGAGAAATACCAATAATTCCACCATCGATAATTTTATTTGGCATTAAAAACAGTTCAATCGCTACCGCTGCACACGCTGCCCCAAAGACAATCATAACTAAACGATATACAAGATGAATAACACTTTCTTTTCGATGTTGCTTTTTCTCCATAAGTCCTCCTTATACTCTTTATCTATAGTTTTGTTCTTATATTATAGCATAAGCTTCTTTTTCTCATGGAAAAAACGAAACTCTATAAGAATATATACAAGCTATGTGCACATATATTTCGATAGTAGAACGTGTGAAGGAGGACAACACGATGAACCTCATCAAACAAATTGTTAATAAAAAATTAAACCATATTTCTACAAAAGAGCTATTAAAATATAGCAAAGAATATGAAGTTCCAATTACACCCGCACAAGCTGATCAAATTGTTTTACTTATGAAAGGAAAAAACATTAACATTTACGATAATAATGAGCGACTAGATCTCTTAAAACAAATCGCAAAGGTAACTTCTCCTGCCACTGCCCAACAAGTTAATACTTTATTTCAGCAACTATTAAAATAAGGAGGGGAAATCCCCTCCTTATTTCTTATTGCGCTTTAATTTTCTCAAGAATTCCTTCATCAAAAGTACCATTTTTCAGCATTTCGATTTCTAATTTATATGGCGGCTTCTTATCTTTTTTATCTTCACCTACATATGGCGTTTCAAGAATTTTTGGTACGTGCATTAACTGCGGGTGATGCACGATATGATGCAACGCTTTATAACCGATATGACCGAAACCGATATTTTCATGACGGTCCTTTCCTGCGCCGCGTACATTTTTACTATCATTAATATGAAGTACTTGCAAACGATCAATACCAACAATCTTATCAAATTCGTTTAATACACCGTCAAAGTCATTTACAATATCATATCCTGCATCGTGCGTATGACACGTATCAAAGCATACTGATAGCTTCTCATTATATTTTACACCATCAATAATCTTTGCAATTTCTTCAAAGCTACGACCGCATTCTGTTCCTTTTCCCGCCATCGTTTCTAACGCAATGTTAACCGTCTGTTCTGGCGTTAATACTTCATTAAGCCCTTTAATAATTTGTTGAATACCAGCATCCGCTCCTGCACCAACGTGCGCACCTGGGTGAAGAACGATTTGTTTCGCCACACCTAATGCCGATGTTCTTTCAATTTCCATGCGAAGGAAGTCTACACCTAATTGGAATGTTTCTGGCTTCGTCGTATTCCCAACATTAATAATATATGGCGCATGTACGATAATTTCCTCAATACCGTTTAGTTCCATATGTTTTCTTCCTGCTTCTATGTTTAATTCCTCAATTGGTTTTCTTCGTGTATTTTGCGGTGCACCTGTATAAATCATAAACGTCGTTGCACCGTATGAAACAGCCTCTTCACTTGCTGCTAATAACATCTTCTTACCACTCATTGAAACATGAGATCCAATCTTTAACATACAATCACCTCTTCAATATACAATAGATATAATGATAGCATAATTTGTAGAAACATGTAGTGAATTGTTTGTTCGCAAAAAAGGCACTACACAAATTTATATGACTATTTAAACAAGCTATACTCTATATTTAACTTAACTGGATTAGGCGAAACTTTAATCAATATTTTTCTATCCTTATTGATTATATACTCTCACAAATAGCGGGATAAAAAAAGATAAGGGAAAATCCCTTATCTTTTTTTATTACTATATTTTCTCTTAACTTTATCACGTTCTGTTGCAAGTTTTCGTTTATAGTTTGGTTTTACTTTCTTCGGCTTTTTAACAACCTTTGTTGCCATAACATCTAGCCCATCATTTGGTTTTTTACGGCTCTTACGACGACGACGGTCACCTAAATCCGCCCACTCATCTCCGCGTAAATCTACATGCTTAAACTCGATATGACGTTGTTTTTCCAAACTATCTAAAGCTTCTTCATTTGCTGGATCATAAATTGTCACTGCAATACCTGAATGACCCGCACGTGCAGTTCTCCCAACACGGTGAACGAAGAAATCTAAATCTGATGGAAGTTCATAGTTAATAACATGACTAATTCCTTCAATATCAATACCGCGTGCTGCTAAATCAGTCGCAACAATATATTGGAATTCAAGATCACGAATTTGTTTCATCATTCTTTTTCGATCACGTGGTGATAAATCCCCGTGAATTCGTCCAACTTTTAGGCCACGCTCTGTTAATCCATCAGCAACTTGGTCTGCCATTTTCTTCGTGTTAGTGAAAACAATTGCTAAATACGGCTTAAATTGAAGCAACATCTTGTTCACTAAATCAATTTTGTTACGATGTCTAGAAGGCACTAAATAATGCTCAATATTTCCAGCCGCAACTTGTTTCGGATTAATATGAATATGCTCTGGATTCTCCATATATTTCTTCAAAAATGGTTTTAATTTTTGAGGAATTGTTGCAGAGAAAACTAGCATTTGCAAGTTTTTAGGCATACGTCCTGCAATTTTATCTACATCTTGAATGAATCCCATATCAAGCATTAAATCTGCTTCATCGACAATAATAGTATTTGCTTTATAAACAAATAGCGCTTTTTCTTCTACTAAGTCTTTAATACGTCCTGGTGTTCCAACTACAATATGAGGTTGTTTTTTCAACTTTTCAATTGATCGTTGTTTATCAGTTCCACCAATTAAGCAACGTGCTGTAATCATTTGATCTTCTGCACAGAACTTTGTTAATTTCACGATTTCTTCGTAAATTTGTTGTGCTAACTCACGAGTAGGCGCTGTAATAACAAGTTGAACTTCTTCACGACTTGCATCAATTCTGTTTAATGTAGGAAGTAAGTATGCATGTGTTTTCCCAGAACCTGTTTGGGATTGTCCAATTACACTTACACCTTTTTTCACAACCGGGAAAATTTTCTGTTGAATTCCTGTCGGCTCTGAAAAGCGTAGTTCACGAACTGCATCTATTAAAAATGGTTTAAAATCATACTGTGTAAAAGTTTGTTGTGTCATAAGTTACACCTTCTTTCTAAATTTCTACTGCGCGCACAAATCAGTCAAGTCTACATTATATCGAAATCTACAAGTAAAATCCATCTTTAGTTTAGGTTTTCACTTCAAAAACTAACCTTCTTCCCTCTTATTGCATATTGTATGTGTATATACCTAACTGAAGAAAGGAGGATTTCCCACATGTTTCCGAAATCCCCTGCAAGACAAATGTATCCGAATCGAGGACAACAATCTTACACACCATATCCGATTCCACAACTACCACCGATGGCTCAAAAAAAGAAAGGTTTCCTTGCTAAACTCTTTAAAAAACACGATCCAACCGAACCTTTCATGCAAATGGTCCCTCCTTATCGACAAATGGAAGGGCCACCGATGATGTACCAACAACCGCCGCCCCAATATCAACAGCAACAGCAACAGCCCCACCACCAACAATATACACAACAATATCAACCATACATGCAGCAATATCCTCAACAGATGATACCACCTCAAATGTATGAATCAAATGATACACGCGGCGCCGCGTCAGCTACAACCGCAGCGGCATCTAGCAGCGGTATCGGTAGTTTTT